>JBIIWP010000073.1:0-15843 GCA_044338855.1 Pseudohongiellaceae bacterium
AGGCGCTTGGCCTCGTTCACCTCCAAGCCGGCAAACTTGCTCCGCCAGTTGTAGAAGGTGCCGCTGGATATGCGGAGCTTGCGGCAAAGCTCCTCGACCTTGACGCCGGACTCATGCTGCTTGATCGTGCCAATGATCTGCTCGTCGGTGTATCGCTTCTGCTTCATGTTGAGATCTCCTCTTTGCTAGATTAGCCGGAAATCTCATCGGGTTCATGGTCCTAAATTCTGGGGGAAGGTCAGAAGTTGGCGCTTATGTTCAAGGTGACACCGCAGGCAGTCCGCAAATGGAAGGAAGGCGAGTCCATGCCGGTGTCGAGCAGGGCACCGATGGTTGCCGATCAACTTGGGGTAAGGCGGGCATGGTTGCTGGACAATGAACTGCCCATGCGTGCCACCCAGACCAATATGGCAGAGCTGCCGCCAGGTTACGCTGCCAATGGCGACTTCTTCAGTATCTCCGGCGAGGAATTCCGCCTGTTGAACCACTATCGACAGTTGCCGCGCACTTTGCAGGAAGCACTGGCGTCTCTGGCAGAGCGCATGCAGGCAGCGCTGCCGCCCGACAAGCCGCCGGGGCGTGGTCGCCCAAAGCTTTGACTTGATCCAGCTGCCTGATGGTAATCAACAAAAAAGGGGCCGAAGCCCCTTTCCTGTAATGCCGGTATTGCTCTGTTCGTAACGATCAGAACGGGTACTTGTTCTGGCCGGTCTGGATGGTGATCCACTTCAGTTCGGTCAGTTCGTCCATGGAGAAGTGACCACCTTCGCGACCAAAACCGCTGTCTTTCACACCGCCAAACGGGATGACGGGCTCGTCTCGTACGCTGGGGCCGTTGATGTGGCAGGCGCCCGATTCGATGCCTTCGGACAGAAGGATGGCCTTCTGCAGGTCATTGGTGATGACTGCGGAAGACAGTCCGTAGTCGCTGTCGTTGGCCAGGGCCAGCGCGTGCTGCCAGTCGTTGGCCTTGATCAGGGACGCTACAGGGCCGAAGCACTCGGTACGGAAGATGCTCATGTCCTTCGTGATGTCGGCGACCACAGTAGGCTGGAACACGTTGCCTTCGTAGTTGCCGCCGCACAGGAGGCGAGCACCCTGGGCTACGGCCTTGTCCACTTGCTCCTTGATAAAGGGAGCCTGGGTAGGACGGATCAGCGGGCCGACGATGAGGCCGGGTTCGCGCGGGTTCGCGCCGTACTTCAGTGTGGCGGTCTTGGCAGCCATACGCTTGCAGAACTCGTCATAGATGCCGGCTTCCACGATCACGCGCGAGCCAGTCATGCAGATCTGGCCCTGATGCATGAAGTTGCTGAAGGTTGCAGTATTGACGGCGTAGTCGATGTCGGCGTCGTTCAGCACGATAATCGGATTCTTGCCGCCGAGTTCCAGTGCGAAGCGCTTGCCGTGTGCGGCAGCCTTGGCACCCACCTGCCAGCCAACCTTGGAGGAGCCGGTGAACGTCACAAACTTGACGCGCTTGTCGGTGATGAGGCCGTCGCCGAGTTCTGCACCAACGGCGGGTACTACGTTCAGCACACCGGGCGGGAAGCCGGCATCACGGAACAGTTCGCCCAGCTTGAGGCCGATGACGGGGGTCATCTCGGAGGGCTTCATGATCACTGTGTTGCCGGCGGCCAGGGCGTAGCCGATCTTGCGGATGCCCAGCAGCAGCGGGAAGTTGAACGGGGCAATCGAAAGCACAGGGCCCAGCGGGCGGCGAATGGCGTAGGACTTCACGCCTGGATAGTCCGACAGATAGGTTTCGCCCTTCACACGGCGGCATTCGCCGGCCATGGAGCGCAGGTAGTTCGGGGTGTGGTGAGTTTCGTAACCCGCCTTCAGCAGCGTGGAGCCGGCTTCTTCAATCAATACTTCGGCCAGATCCTTTGCCCGCTCTTCCATCAGCGCCGCAGCGTTGATCATGAGCTTTTCGCGGACGCTCGGGGCAACATCCTTCCAGGTCTGGAATGCTTTCGTCGTGGAGGCGAGGATGCGCTCGACATCGGCCTTGCCGGCATTCTGGATCTTGGCATATACCTCGCCGGTAGCGGGATTCAAGTCATCACTGTAGGTGCCTGAGGCAGATGATACGTACTCGTTATCGATAAACAGTTGATATTCTTTCATGGCATATTTCCCCTTTATTTCCGGAACTTCCGGATCCTGAATTTCTGGATATTACGCGTAAAAACGACGGCTAACTTAGCGAAACCCCTGCGCAAGATCAATCCATTTAATTGTTGTCGAAACAGTGATCCGGCAGTGCCTGGCGGGCTTTTGTCGACCACAGTGCGGCTTGCTGAGGCAAGTTGCCCGCGGCATAGCCAAGGGCTGCCTGTAGTCGCTGCTCGTAGCCGCTGCCTCCAGTGGCCGCAGCAAACAATACGTGACCGTTCCAGCAAGAGCTCACAATCCCCGTAAGCTGTAACAGCGCGTAAGCGCCGGCTTCCGTTGCGGCTGGCGGATTACCGATGAAATGCTGCAGCGCTTCGTGCATTTGTTGCAGGACTAACGGCCACTGCGCCACGAAAGGAGAGCTGCCCCGGCCCAGATCGTCACCAACTTTTTTCAGCAGAAACCCGAGCAAGGCGCCCTGGTCGGCCAGCACGCGGCGCTTCATGAAATCCAGTGCCTGGATGCCGCTGGTGCCCTCATAGATGGCGGCCACGCGGATGTCGCGGGCGAGCCGCTCGAGCGGATAGTCGTTGGTGTAGCCGTAACCGCCCAGCACCTGCATGCCCTGGCTCGCCACCTGGAAGCCCGCTTCGGCATTCAAGGTTTTTGCGACCGGCAGCAGCAGTTCCCCAAGCGCCAACCACACCTTGGAGGCTTCGTCGTCATGCATCTCTCCCTGGTCGAGGCAGGCTGCGGTACGCAGAGCGAGCGCGCGTGCCAGTTCGGCCTGTGCCGTCATCTCCAACAGCATGCGGCGGACATCGGCGTGTCGGGCAATCGGTAGTGGTGCTGTCAATGGATGGCCGCCCTGGGGGCGTTCCAGCGCGTACTTGATGGCATGCAGGGTGGCAACGTTCGCCACTGCTGCACCCTGCACTGCCACGGCCAGGCGCATGGCGTTCATCATTACGAACAGGGCCTGCAAGCCGCGTCCCGGCTCCCCCACCAGTTCTCCCCGCGCAGCGTTCAATTCCAGCACGCAAGTAGGCGAGGCATGCAGGCCCATTTTGTGCTCCAGACGCAGGATGTTGATCCCATTCGTCTGGCGACCTGCGGCATCCTTCTCGCCGGGCACGAGAAAGAGGCCGAGGCCACGGGTTCCGGCTTCGCCGTTGGGTACCCGCGCCAGCACCAGATGGATGATCTCCTCGGTCGCATCATGATCCCCGAAGGAGATCCAGATCTTGCTGCCGTTCAGGCGCCAGCTGCCATCGTCCTGCGGAGTGGCGGTAGTCAGGATGCGGCCTACGTCGGACCCAGCCTGTGGTTCGCTGATGGCGATTGTGCTGGCCAACCCGCCGCTGACAAGGCCGGGGACGTAGCGATCCACGAGCTCTGGCGCAGCATTGCGGATCAGTGCCATGGCAGCGCAACGCAGGTTGATGCCGAGCATGCCGAAGGCCAGGTGGGCCCCGTCGCACAATTCCTGTATGGCCGAGCTGACGCTGCGCGGAAAATCCAGGCCTTCATGTTCCGCCGGTAATGCCAGCGTGGGGAAGCCCAGTTCACACCAGATCTGCCATACTGCTGCCGTACCTTCCGGCAAGTGCACAGCGCCGTCCTTCAGTCTGCAGCCGGCAACGTCGCCACGGGCTGCCAGCGGGGCCAATTCGTTATCAGCAAAGTGAGCCGCCTGCTCGAGCATCATGCCGATGGTTTCGTCGTCGACGTGGGCAAAGCGATCTGACTGCGCCAGGTTCGAAGTGCGGGCAATATGCTTAAGGTGGAACTTGAGGGCTTCAGCCTGGGTGCTTGCGATGTTCATGGGGAGAGTTTGAGTCCTCGGGTAGCTGCGGTAACAGTTGCGGTAACAGCCGTATTGTCACACACCGGGGCATGGTGCGCCGTCCTTGCAAGGCGGCTGTCAGTGTACTAAGTTACGGCGCTTTTCACCTCACCGCAAAGCATCTTCAGGCTGCGGAAAATCCGGGAAATACTATGCCTTTCAGCAAACATGCAAAATGTTCCGCCCTTGGCGTGGCGATTGCACTGGCCTTTGGCTCCGGTAGCCTGTCCGCGCAGGACAACACGCTTGAGTCCATCGTGATCACGGCTGATCGTCAGCAGAGCTCCTTGCGCGATGTGCCAGCCAGCATCTTCGTCGTGGGTGCGGATACTCTGGACAGAGTCAGGCATACGCACATCAGCGAGACTCTCGTCAGGGTGCCCGGCACCTGGATCAGTCGCGGCAACGGACAGGAAAGCCTTACGGCCATCCGCTCGCCGGTTCTGACAGGGGCTGGCAGCTGCGGCGCTTTCCAGATGTCGCTCGACGGTATCCCGATGCGAGCTTCCGGCTTTTGTAACGTCAACCAGCTGTTCGAAGCGAACACAGAACAGGCCGGCACGGTCGAAGTGATCCGCGGCCCAGGCAGTATCCTGTATGGTGCCAATGCCTTGCATGGTGCCATCAACATCATCAGTGCGCCGATCAGTGACAACACCAGCCGTGATTTTTCCTATGAAATCGGGCCACACAAATACAACCGGATTCGCGGCACCGTCAGTGACAGCATCGGAGCTCATGGTTATCGCATCAGTTTCAATGGCAATTCCGACAACGGTTACAAGCATGACTCAGGCTTCGACCAGCAGAAGTTGAGTGTCCAGCATCGCTATGCGGCAAGTAGTTCGCTGACCGTAACCAACACCTTGCACGCCACGAACCTGAACCAGGAGACTGCAGGCTTCATCCAGGGTCACGATGCCTACAAGGACGATGATCTGAAGCGCTTCAACCCGAACCCCGAATCCTTCCGCGATGCAAAGAGTGTTCGACTCAGCAGCCGATTCGACTGGGCACGCAGTGATGGCTCCACTCTCAGTGTGACTCCTTACTATCGCAAGACCGACATGGATTTCCTCCAGCACTTCCTGCCCGGCACTCCGCTTGAGGAGAATGGCCAGTATTCATTTGGCTTGCAGACCATGTTCGCGAGCAACCAGGACGCCGCGTTGCGCTGGCAAGTTGGTCTCGACATGGAAAGCACCAAAGGCTACCTCAGGGAAACCCAATCAGTACCGGCAACCGGCTCGGCACTTGTGGTAGCAACCATCCCCTTGGGCAAACACTACGACTTCGCCGTGGATGCCACATTGCTCTCGCCCTACGCCCAGCTGAAGTATCAGCTCAATGACAGCAACCAGCTGTCGCTGGGTCTGCGTTATGAGAATCTCGAATACGACTACGACAACCGCATGATCAACGGTCGTACCCGTGACAATGGCACGGCGTGCGCTTTCGGTGGCTGCCGCTTCAATCGTCCTGCCGACAGTACGGACACGTATGACAACGTCTCGGCCCAGTTGGGCTGGATCCATGATCTTGATGAAGAGCAGCAGGTCTACGCGAACCTCGCGCGCGCCTTCCGCGCGCCGGATACCAATGAGGTCTACCGCCTGCAGGGTACCCAGAGCGTAGCGGATCTCGATTCCGAGGAAATGGACAGTGTGGAGTTGGGCTACCGCGCCTCGCGGGAGCGCATCAGTTACTCATTGGCAGCGTTCTACATGGACAAGCAGAACGTGATTTTCCAGGACAGCAACCGCATCAACATCAGCGGCGCCAAGACCAAACATCGCGGGGTAGAGATGAACACTGCCTTCGCGTTGAGCGATGCACTGACCTTGTCTGTTGCTGCCACCTGGGCACGGCACACCTATGAAGGCAACCTCAATCCCGGTGCCGTGCAGCTTGCCGGCAACGACATCGACACAGCGCCACGCTGGATGGGCAGTTCGCAATTGCAGTGGCAGATCGACGCGGGCCGCAGTATCGAACTGGAGTGGGTGCACATGGGCTCGTCGTACATGGATGAAGTCAACGTCTTCAAGTACCCCGGCCATGACCTCGTGAATCTGCGCTACCAGGCCGAATGGCGCAACAACTGGTACTACTCTGCACGCATCACAAACCTTCTGAACACGGAGTATGCTGATCGTGCGGACGTGGGCTTTGGCCAGGAGCGCTATTTTGTGGGGGAACCGATCAGCCTGTATCTGACTGTGGGACAGCGCTTCTAGCCTGGATGGGCGGACGTGGCTGGAATGCCCTGTCCGCCAATATCGACTGCTGCCGACGAAAGCGGTTGTTGGGTGAGGGGTTAAAACGAGCATAAAAAAAACCCAGGAATCAAATTACTCTTCCTGGGCTTTTCAGAGGGGACCGTTTGCAGATTGCTGTCAAAACCGCCTCAACTACTACAAACTTCAGTAAAGGCGATTTTGAAAGAAACCCGCCGGTTTCTTCCGGTTGGTGTGGCATTGGGGAACAGAATACCAAGCGTAGGCCGTTCTGGTGTTACAATGCTTCACAACCGAACCGTTCGGTTCGGTTGTGAATATTAGGTAAGTGGGTGAGGGGAGTCAAGTCTTTTGTAGAGAAAATTTCTCGACAGGGCTGAAGAGATCCGAGGAGGCAGCACCAGCGCCTACCCGGGCAACTAATGCAGGTGCAGGAGTAGATGGACATGACCGCAACAGTAAGTGAATTGAAGCCCAGAAGCGCTGATAAGCGCGAGGAAGTACTTGATATTGCGAGTGAAAACTTCAGGGCAAAGGGGTATGAAGGCACCAGTATCAATGTCATGGCCCGCGAAGCGGGGATATCAAAAGAGTCGATATATCGCTACTTCGGCAGCAAAGAGGACTTGTTCCTCGCCGTAGTGGAGCGCGAAATGGCGCTGTACCGTCAGGCGATGCTGGACACGATAAGTCATTTCGAGGGCAAGTCCTTGCGGGATGCGCTGTTTGCTCTTGCCGAAGCAACCCTGCGCGTTGCCTCCAATGAGCGCACCCTGGCGCTTCGACGACTTGTTTTCCATATGGCCGCCAATGGTTCAAAGGTAGGGTCACACTACTTCAGCGCGGGGCCGGATATCGCCTACCAGAATCTGTCGCAACTCTTTGTTTACTACAAACCCGAGAGTGACTTTGACTCCGACAAGCTCTGCCGCTACTTCATCTCGATGGTGTTGCATCGCACCATGCTGGCGCGGGAATGTGGCGTTTTGTCCGAGCTTAGCCCCGAGGAGATCGGTCGTCGCTGCCTCGAATCCGTTGAAGACTTCCTGCGGGCATTCTGCCGCAATGCGTTCTAGGCGCATCATCGGTAATAACTACAGTTGAATGAATCAGGGTGGAAGCAAAAAAAACGGGCCGTAAGGCCCGTTTCTTGTTGCAGTGCCAGAATCACAGTACCAACTTTTCCTTCAAGACATTCATTACCCTGTCGATACATTCAGCGACATCGAGTTCGTGGGTCGGCAGGACCAGATCAGCGTTGGCTGGCTCCTCGTAAGCGAATGAAATGCCTGGCACGTTGCCGGTCGGCTTGAGTTGTTCGGCCGCGTAAATCCCGCTCGGATCCCGCTTTTGACACACCTCGAGCGGGGGATTGAGGTAGACCAGAATGTAGTTGTCTTCGCCAATGACGCTGGCGGTGTGGTCCCTCGACTCCTGGGTAGCAGCGACGAAGGCAGCGCAGCAAATCAGCCCTGAGTCATTCAGATAGCGCGCGATGTAGGCACTGCGGCGCAGATTCTCTGTGCGGCCTGCCGTATCGTGGGCCAGATCCTTGCTGATGCCAAGGCGCATGGCCTTGCCGTCCAGCAAGGAACTTACACGACCCATGTCAAACAGGCGGCGTTCCAATGCGTGTGCCAATGTGGATTTTCCTGCACCGGACAGCCCCACGAACATGACGGTAACCGGCTTCTGGCCATAGCGTGCAGCGCGCTCTCCGGCAGTAACGTGTCCATGTCGGTGGTCGCCCTGCTTCGCACGTTTGCTGTCGTCCTCAATCATCCCGGCCCCGATGGTGACGTTGGACAGGCGGTCGATGATGATGAAGGACCCCGTGCTGCGGTTGAGTTGGTAGGAATCGAACTGTACGGGTTGGTCGAAGCTTATGTCGCACACGGCAATCTCGTTCAGCTCAAGCGAAGGGGCTGACGAATGCTCGAGCGTATTCACGTCGACCTTGTGGTGGATCAGCGTGATGATGCCGCTCAATGACCGTGTGGTGTGCTTGAAGTTGTACTGCTTGCCCGGAAGCAAGGGGGCTTCACTCATCCACACAATCGTGGCCGTTACGTTTTCGCGCGATGCGGGCAGGTTGCCCGGATGCACGAGCATGTCACCACGGCTGATGTCAATCTCGTCTTCCAGGGTCAGTGTTACGGCCATGGGCGGCCACGCGCATTCAAGTTCCTCGTCGTAGGTGACGATGGACTTGACGCGACTGGTCTTGCCTGAAGGCAGCGCCTGCACGAGGTCGCCCTTGTGCACGACGCCAGAGGCGATGGTGCCGCAGTAGCCGCGGAAATCGAGATTGGGACGATTCACATACTGGACAGGCAAGCGGAAGTCATCGAAGTTGCGATCACCGGCAATCTTCACGTTCTCCAGCATGTGCATCAGCGTAGGGCCGTCGTACCAGGGTGTGCTGGTGCTGGCATTTACAACGTTGTCGCCGTTGAGCGCGGAAATCGGTATGAAGGAAAGTTCGCCAGTGGCGAGTTCACTCGCAAAGTCCAGGTAGTCGTCCCGTATACGATTGAACACCTGCTCATCGAAGTTCATCAGGTCCATCTTGTTGATGGCAACAATGATGTGGCGGATGCCGAGCAGACTCGCGATATAGGTATGACGACGGGTTTGCGTCATCACTCCGTAGCGCGCGTCGATGAGAATGATTGCAAGCTCGCAATTGGAGGCGCCGGTCGCCATGTTGCGCGTGTACTGCTCGTGGCCGGGCGTGTCGGCGATGATGAACTTGCGCTTGGTGGTCGAGAAATAGCGATAGGCCACGTCGATGGTAATGCCTTGCTCGCGCTCGGCCTGCAGGCCGTCTGTAAGCAGGGCAAGGTCCACCTTGTCTCCCTGCGTACCGGATTTGATGCTGGCTGACTTGATGGCCTCCAACTGGTCTTCGTAGATCATCTTGGTGTCATGCAGCAGACGGCCTATCAGAGTGCTCTTGCCGTCGTCCACGCTGCCGCAGGTGAGCAGGCGCAGCAGTTCCTTGCGCTCATGCTGCGCGAGGTAGGCGTCGATATCGGTGGCGATCAGGTCTGACTGGTGTGACATGTCGTGTCGTATCCGTTTCGGTTGTCGGTTGGCGCATCCGCGCGGTGCTTTGGCCCTGGATCCAGCAGTATCAGAAGTAGCCTTCGCGCTTTTTCTGTTCCATGGAAGCGGACGAGTCGCTGTCGATCAGGCGGCCCTGGCGTTCAGATGTTGTAGCCAGCAGCATTTCCTGGATGATCTCTGGCAGAGTGGTGGCTTGCGATTTGACCGCTCCCGTCAGCGGATAGCAGCCCAAGGTGCGGAAGCGCACCATTTCCTTGCGCAGGTTCTTCATGTGCTCCGGCGGTATACGGTCGTCGTTGACCATGATGGTCACGCCTTCATAATCCACCACGAGCCGTTCTTTGGCGAAATACAGCGACGGGATGTCGATGTTGTTGAGGTGGATGTACTGCCAGACATCGAGTTCGGTCCAGTTGGAGAGTGGGAACACGCGAATGCTTTCACCCTTGTTGATCTTGCCGTTGTACAAGTTCCATAGCTCAGGGCGCTGGCTCTTCGGATCCCAGCGGTGGTTCTTGTCCCGGAACGAGTACACCCTCTCCTTGGCGCGGGACTTTTCCTCATCCCGGCGGGCCCCGCCGAAGGCGGCATCGAACTTGTGTTTGTTCAAGGCCTGCTTCAAGGCCTGCGTTTTCATGATATCGGTATGCTTGGCGCTGCCATGCGAGAAGGGGTTGACGCCGGCTTCGATACCTTCCTGATTGGTGTGCACAATGAGGTCGGCGCCGATCTGCTTCGCCAGGCGATCGCGGAATTCGATCATCTCCTTGAATTTCCACGTGGTGTCCACGTGGAGCAGGGGGAATGGCAGTTTGCCCGGATAGAAGGCCTTCAGCGCGAGATGCAGCATCACGGCAGAATCCTTGCCGATGGAGTAGAGCATCACCGGGTTGTCGAATTCCGCAGCAACTTCGCGAATGATGTGGATACTCTCAGCTTCCAGCTGTTTGAGATGAGTCAGGCGATAATCGCTCATGGCAGTCCTGTTTCCGGAATGTGCAGGCCAAACCTGGCCTGGGTAAGGGGCGCTGAATTATAGGTCAACTGGTGTGGAAGATGTACTCTGCGGGCTGTCGTACAGGGTAATAACCGGCCATGTCGGCGGGTTACTGCGCGACGGTCATTGATACTGGTCTGGAGGATCGATACCGTAATCTTCTGCCAGCGAACTCTTGCGGCTTGCAGCTGTGCGGGCAGCGTAATCCAGTGGTGGTGCGAGTGGCGCCTTGCTGTCTTCTTCCTTGTCCCGTTCCAGCAGTGCCTTGGCTTCACTGCTGAGGCTCAGTTGGCTCGAAATGTAGTCAGGGCACAAAGCCTGGGCGCTGTTGGCCATGTGCAGGTAGACCTTCCGGTAGCTGTCGGTCATGTCATTCAGCAGGCGCGCAGTGCCACTGAAATGGGCGTGTACGCTGCTTTTGTAGTTTTCGTGCTCCTCGGCCAGTTGCTGCAGCTGCGTTTCCAGCTGCTTTACCCGTACCTCATCGGAGCGGAAGGCGCGAAAGAGCAGGGCCCCGACTGCAGCGCCGATCAGAAGGCAGGTGATACCGATTATCCAGGACATTGTCAGACTCCGACTCTTGCTCGCCAGGATTTGGCAGATTTCGCGGGATTATACCTATAATTGCCAGCATGGCCTCAATCGCAGGAACCCTCCTTGAACAACCCGCAAGCACACGTCGGACCATTGCAGCTTTACCAGCGGGATCTGCAGGATGGCATCATCAATCCGGACGCGGCGCAGTTGCAGGCCGTTCAGGCGTTACAGCTTCGCTTTCTTGGCCTCTGTAATGAATGGCTGGCTCCGGTATCGCCACTGAAGAAGCTTACGCGCTTGTTCGTGCGTGAAAGGTCCCCGGTCCGCATGGGCCTCTACTTCTGGGGTGGTGTCGGCAGGGGCAAGACCTACTTGATGGATCTGTTTTTCCACGCGCTGCCGGAAGAGCGCAAATTACGCATGCACTTCCACCGTTTCATGCAAATGGTGCACAAGCGCCTGCGTGAGGAACAGGGTCGCAGCGATCCCTTGTTGTTGGTTGCGCAGGGCATTGCGGCGAAGGTCGACGTCATCTGTTTTGACGAATTTTTCGTCTCCGACATTGGTGATGCCATGATCCTGGCTACTCTGCTGGAGGCATTGTTCGGGCGGGGGGTAATGCTTGTCGCCACGTCCAATATTGAACCTGCGCGGCTGTATGAGCGGGGATTGCAGCGACAGCGATTTCTTCCGGCCATCGACCAGATACGGCGCCATACGGAAGTGATGAACGTGGATGGAGGCATTGATTACCGTCTGCGCTCCATGGATAAGGTTGCGGTCTACCTGTGGCCTGCGGATGCCGCGAGCAAGACGGCACTGACCGCACTCTACGATGACCTCACCCGTGGCATGCACGTGGAGTCCCCCAAGCCGCTCGAGATCGAAGGCCGGGAAGTATTGGCACAGCGCTGGTCTGAAGGGGTGGCGTGGTTCGATTTCGCCACCCTGTGCCGGGGTGCGCGTGGCGCGGCGGACTATATAGAGTTGGCGCGCCAGTTCCATACTGTATTCATCGAGGGCCTGCCCTGCTTCACTGAGCGCGCTGATGACGAGGCGCGTCGCTTCATTATGCTGGTGGATGAATTCTATGACCATGGCGTGAAGCTGGTCGTGTCGGCTGCCTGTGGGCTGGCGGATTTGTATGCCGGGGAGGACCTGCGTTTCCCCTTCGAGCGCACCCGCAGCCGCCTGCTGGAAATGCAGACGCGTGACTACCTCGCGCAGGCCCATCGCCCGGACTGAAGTAAAATCAAAGACTTGCCGCAGGATGCCGGCGTCTCGGGGGCAACCTGAAAAGACCAGTAAAAAAGCCAAACAAGGCTTGAAACCGGTTTGAGTGGCCGGTAGAATTCGCGCCCCTGATATCCAGCCTCGCGAGGCGTGGAAACTCAAGCTTTACAGGTGGCAGCCGAGGCTTCCGCCTTACTGGACAAGACTAGAGACATCGACAATGAAGACTTTTTCAGCAAAGAAAGAAACTGCCGAGCACAACTGGTTCATCGTTGACGCCGCCGGCCAGACCCTGGGCCGCCTGTCAGCCGCGATCGCAGCCCGTCTGCGCGGCAAGCACAAGGCCGAGTTCACTCCGCACGTGGACACTGGCGACTACATCGTGGTCATCAACGCCGAAAAAGTCGTTGTGACCGGCACCAAGGGTCGTACCAAGCTGTATCGCAGCCACTCGCAGTACCCCGGCGGACTCCGCACTCGTTCCTTCAACGAGGTTGTCGGTGGCAATACCCCCGAAGACGCCATCAAGCTGGCTGTGAAAGGCATGATTACGCGCTCCCCGCTGGGTCGCGACATGATGCGCAAGCTCAAAGTGTATGCTGGTGACCAGCATCCCCATGCTGCACAGCAGCCTGCTCCCTTAACTCTTTGATAGATCAGGATTCCCCTACCAATGGCCTCCACCCAAAACTACGGCACCGGGCGTCGCAAAACCTCCACGGCCCGCGTATTCATTACCCCTGGTTCCGGCAATATCACGGTCAATGACCGCACGCTGGATACCTACTTCGGTCGCGAAGTAGCACGCATGATTGTGCGTCAGCCGCTGGAACTGCTGGCAGTGACAGACAAATTCGACATCATGGTAACCGTAGCCGGTGGTGGAAGCTTCGGCCAGGCCGGTGCCATTCGCCACGGTTTGACCCGTGCCCTGATCGAATATGATGAGGCCAACCGTCCCGCCCTGCGCAAAGCTGGTTTCGTGACCCGCGACTCGCGCGAAGTGGAGAGAAAGAAGGTCGGCCTGCGCAAAGCACGCAAGCGTCCCCAGTACTCCAAGCGCTGATACGCATTGCCGTATCGGTTGCAGCATCAAGGAAACGCCGGAATCTTGTGGTTCCGGCGTTTTTTTATGCCCAGATGCGCGGTATCAGGCAAGGGTTTACCTTGAAGTCTGTGCCTTGTTTTTGGTAGTATGCGCGCCGTTTTCGTCAGCAATCCTGCCGGGTTCCCGGAAGGCAAATATAGGAGAAAAATTGTGAATGACGGCACTGTCAACAAGAGCCGCAGACGCTTTTTGATCGGAAGTACCTCGGTGGTCGGTGCTGCGGGAGCTGCAGGAGCTGCAGTGCCCTTCGTCGGTTCCTGGAACCCCAGTGCCAAGGCCCTTGCGGCCGGAGCCCCGATTACGATCGATATCAGCCGTCTTGAGCCCGGTGAACTGCTCGGCCCCATGCCAGCCTGGCGTGGCCAGCCGGTATTTGTGATGCGTCGCGATGAGCTCACTCTTGCCAGCCTGCGCGACAACACCGCCCATCTGGCCGATCCCAACTCCGATAAAGTCGACCAGCAGCCGGCCTATGCCCAGAACGAGTTCCGTTCGCGCAAGCCCGAACTGATGATACTGGTGGGCCTGTGTACCCATCTCGGCTGCTCGCCGCAGATGTTTGCCGAAGTTCAGCCGCAGGATTTCGATCCGGATTGGAAGGGCGGTTTCTTCTGCCCCTGCCACGGCTCCACGTTCGATCTTGCCGGTCGCGTTTACAGCGGCGTTCCTGCGCCGGACAACCTCAGAGTGCCCCCACACTACTTTGTCGACGACAACGTGATCGTGATCGGGCTTGATGCGGAGAATTCATAATGGCCGGCAGTGACAACAAAACCCAAACCACAGGTTTGATGGGCTGGATCGATGCGCGACTTCCCGTCACGCAGGCGTTCGAAAAGCACATGAGCAAGTACTACGCTCCGAAGAACTTCAACTTCTGGTACTTCTTTGGCGTGCTCTCGATGGTAGTGCTGGTCAACCAGCTGCTCACCGGCATCTGGCTCACCATGAACTTCAATACCAGCGCGGAAGGTGCTTTCGCCTCAGTCGAATTCATCATGCGTGATGTCGATTACGGCTGGCTCCTGCGCTACATGCATTCCACCGGCGCCTCGGCGTTCTTCGTGGTGGTTTACCTGCACATGTTCCGTGGTCTGATGTACGGGTCGTACCAGAAGCCGCGCGAGCTGATCTGGATCTTCGGCATGACCATCTACCTCGTGCTGATGGCTGAAGGCTTCATGGGCTACGTGCTGCCCTGGGGCCAGATGTCCTACTGGGGAGCAAACGTGATCGTGGGTCTGTTTGGCGCGATCCCTGTCGTAGGTGCTGACCTGATGGTATGGATTCAGGGCGACTACCTGATTTCCGGCGCCACCTTGAACCGCTTCTTCGCACTGCATGTGGTCGCGCTGCCGCTGGTGCTGGTTGGCCTGGTCGTGCTGCATATCCTGGCGTTGCACGAAGTCGGCTCCAACAACCCCGACGGTATCGAGATCAAGAAGAACAAGGACGCCAACGGCATCCCGCTCGACGGCATACCGTTCCACCCGTACTACACCGTACATGACCTGATGGGCATCGTGGTGTTCCTGTTCGTGTTCTGCTTCGTGCTGTTCTTCATGCCGGAGATGGGTGGCTACTTCCTGGAGCACGCCAACTTCGAGGAAGCCAACAACCTGAAGACTCCTTCGCACATCGCGCCGGTCTGGTACTTCACGCCGTTCTACTCGATGTTGCGTGCCGTGACCTATCCCTTCCTCGGCTTTGACGCCAAGATGTGGGGCATGATCATCATGGGTCTGGCCATCGCCATCCTGTTCGTTGTGCCCTGGCTGGATCGCAGCCCCGTGAGGTCAATGCGCTACAAGGGCTGGTACAGCCGTATCGCACTGCTGCTGTTTGTGGTCTGCTTCGTCATTCTTGGTGTGCTTGGTACCAAGATCGCCACCGGTCCGCGCACGGCTCTGGCCCAGATATGCACCGTCTACTATTTTGTGTTCTTCCTGGCGATGCCCTGGTACACAAGCAAGGAAAAGACCACGACTCCGCCGGAGCGAGTAACCGGTCGGTTCATCAGCGTGCCGCAACTGCTGCTGAGTCTGGCACTGATCGCAGGACTGATCTTCCTGCCGCTGACGGCGGTGGGTGCGGAAGCAGATGTCGAGCTCGAGCCCTTCCATGTGAACCTTGAAGACAAGGCGTCACTGCAGTCCGGTGCCAGTACCTTCGTGAACTACTGCATGGGTTGCCATGGAGCTGAGTATTCGCGCTACAACCGTGTTGGCAGCGACCTTGGTATTCCTGAAAATCTGGTGGAAGAACTCCTGATCTTCAATCTCGAGACCAGCGTGGGCGACCTGATGACCAGCGCCATGCCGGCAGAGGAATCCAAGAACTGGTTCGGTGTAGCCCCTCCTGACCTTACCCTTGTGGCGCGCGTGCGCAGCCCGGAGTGGCTTTATGGCTATCTGAAGGGCTTCTATCTCGATTCGAGCCGTCCATTTGGTGTGAACAATCGTGTATTCGCGAACGTGGGCATGCCCAATGTGTTGGCGGGATTGCAGGGCAACCAGGTTTGTGAGGGCGAGCACTGCGAGCTTGCCCACGTCGAAGGTACCGGTGCCCTGTCCAATGAGGAGTTCGACAAGGTTGTGACTGACTTGGTGAATTTCCTGACCTACCTGGCTGAGCCGGCGCGTCTGCACCGCGAGACCATCGGCACGTACGTACTCTTTTTCCTGGCCTTCCTGTTCGT
>JBIIWP010000159.1:0-4818 GCA_044338855.1 Pseudohongiellaceae bacterium
TCCGTGATGGAACCATTGCGAAACAGGATGAAGCGTTCCTCGTTCTCTCCCTCCAGCGGCACCGCAGTCTCCGCCACGATGACGCGGTTGCCGGCAGACTCGTGCATGAAAACCTCGTGCATGCCCTCGGCGTCAATGCGTTCGGCATAGGTGGTACGTGCGGCGCGACTGATGTCCTGGAACAGCCCCGGCAGCATCACGTCGAATTCACTGAGATTCTCCTGCGCTTCCAACAGGTTGCTGGCACTGACCATGCCGCGCGGTGTGAGGTACAGCGAGAGAAAGGCCGTTGCCAGCGTCACCAGCGCTGCCGACAACAGGGTGATCTTCAGCAGACGCTGCCTGCCCACTCCGCAGGCCACCAGGACTGTCATCTCGCTTTCCGCGTAGAGGCGGCCGTAAGCCAGCAGGATACCCAGCAGCAGCGCAATCGGCAGGATCAGTTGCAAGAAGTCCGGCAAGCGGTAACTCAGCAGCAGGAACAGCACGCCGGGATCCAGTTCACCCTGCGAGGCCTGCGCCAGATACTTGAGCAGACGACCAAGCACCGCCACCACCAGCAGGATGAAGCTGAGCGCGGCGGTGACCTGCAGGATCTGCCTGGTGAGGTAACGCGTGATTATCATGGGCTGCATTCTAGCCAGCTGCTGGCAAGCTGTCGCCCTTTTGCCAAGCGCGGGCGGCCAAAGTAGAATTTTTCGCGTATTCTTCCGGCATGATCCATCGCACCATTACTCCACCACTTCGTCCTACAGGTAACCCCATGCAATTCATCGTGAAAACCGCCAGGCCCGAAACGTTGGCCACCCCCTGCCTTGTCGTGGGTGTGTACGAAGACAAGCTGCTGCCGCCGCTCACCGAGCGCCTCGACAGCGCCTGTGGCAAGGCCATCCGCAAGTTGCTCAACGCCGGTGACATCAGCGGCAAACTCGGCGAACACCTGCTGTTGCAAAAGCAGGACGGCATCCGCGCACAGCGCGTCTTGTTGCTGGGCTGTGGCAAGAGCAAGGACCTCGACGCGAAGAAGTTCAACGCACTGCTGGGCCACGCCTGGAAGGCCCTGCAGAAGTACAGCATCACCGAAGCTGCTTTGGCTCTGGTTACGCTGCCGGCCAAAGATACTGATGCCGGCAAGCGCGCCGAGCTGCTGGCCCGTTCCTTCATGCACCAGCAGTACCACTACAGCACTACCCTTTCGAAGAAGACCAAGGGCTTCCAGTTCAGCGCGGGGACCGTCCTGCTGGAAGCCAGCGGTGAGCGCAGCGCCGTGACGCGCCACCTCGCCACAGGCAAGGCAGTGGGCCAGGGCATGAATGTCGCGCGCGAACTGGGCAACCTGCCTGCCAACGTCTGCACGCCCACCTTCCTGGGCAAACAGGCCATGCAGTTGGCGAAGCGCCACAGCAAGCAGCTCAAGACCCAGGTACTCAGTGAAGCGCAGATGCGCCGCCTCGGCATGCACTCCTTGCTGTCGGTTGGTAATGGCAGCCTGCAGGACTCGGCCCTGATCGTGATGCAGTACAAGGGTGCTGCGGCAAGCGAAAAGCCCCACGTACTGGTGGGCAAGGGCATTACCTTTGATACCGGCGGCATAAGCTTGAAGCCTGGCGCAGGCATGGACGAGATGAAGTTCGACATGTGCGGCGCTGCCAGTGTTCTGGGCGTGATGACCGCGCTGTGCGAGCTGAAGCCCGCGATCAATGTGGTCGGTGTTATCGCCAGTGCCGAGAACATGCCCAGCGGCAACGCCACCAAGCCGGGTGACGTGGTCACCAGCATGAGCGGCCAGACCATCGAGATCCTCAACACCGACGCGGAGGGTCGTCTCGTGCTGTGCGACGCGCTGACCTACATCGCCCGCTTCAAGCCCAAGAGCGTCATCGACATCGCCACGCTGACCGGCGCCTGCATCGTGGCGCTGGGCGCCGTTGCCAGCGGCCTCATGAGCAACGACGACACCCTCGCCGACACCCTCTACCAGTGTGGCCAGCAGACCCTCGACCCGGTATGGCGCCTGCCGATCTGGGACGAGTACCAGGAGCAGCTCAAGAGCAACTTCGCCGACATCGCCAACATCGGCGGCCCCAAGGCCGGCACCATCACGGCCGCCTGCTTCCTGGCGCGCTTCACCAAGGACTACAAGTGGGCACATCTCGACATCGCCGGCACGGCCTGGCTCCAGGGCGCGCAGAAAGGCGCCACTGGCCGCCCCGTACCGTTGCTGTTGCAGTACCTGCTGAACCACTGATGGCACGCGTCAACTTTTACCTGTTGCCGCAGCAACAGGATTCCGCGCGGCGACTGTTCGCCTGCCGCCTCGCGGACAAGCTGTGGCGTCAGGGGCTCACCGTGCAAATGCACACCGCCAGCGCTGACGAGGCCCATGAACTCGACCAGTTGCTGTGGTCCTTCAGCGCTGAAGCCTTCCTGCCGCACCACCTGCAGGGCGAGACCGTGATGGACACTCGCAGCGTCGTGCTGAGTTGGGGTCCACTGGCGGTCCTGGCCCCGAATCTGCTGAACCTCGGCGACACCCTGCCCGCCACGCCAGAACGCTTCGAGACCATCGCCGAGTTTGTACTGGACGAGGACAGTGCCAAGGCTCAAAGCCGTGAGCTGTGGAACCGCTACAAGCAGGCTGGCCACGAGTTGCAGCACCATCGCATTGGGGCTTAGTACGCTAGAGCCCTCCTCCGCCCTCAGGCTATAATCGCCGCCTTTCGACGGGCTGCAGGCCCGTCCGCCACCCAATCGCGACCGGACAGCAGCACCATGGACAAGACCTACGACCCCCACGCCATCGAACAGGCCTGGTACCAGCGCTGGGAACAGCGCGGCTATTTCGTGCCGCAGGGCGGCGGCACCCCCTACTGCATCATGATCCCTCCGCCGAACGTGACGGGCAGCCTGCACATGGGCCACGGCTTCAACAACTCCATCATGGACGCGCTGATCCGCTACCACCGCATGCAGGGCCAGCCGGCCCTGTGGCAGGGCGGCACGGACCACGCCGGCATCGCTACGCAGATGGTCGTGGAGCGCCAGTTGCAGGCGCAGGGCCAAAGCCGCGCCGAGCTGGGTCGCGAAGATTTCGTGAAGAAGGTCTGGGAGTGGAAAGAGGAAAGCGGTTCCACCATCACGCGTCAGTTACGCCGCCTCGGCTCCAGCATCGACTGGTCGCGCGAGCGCTTCACCATGGACCCCGGTTTTTCCAAAGCTGTGGAAGAAGTGTTTGTCCGCCTGTTTGATGAAGGCCTGATTTATCGCGGCAACCGCCTCGTCAACTGGGACTGCAAGCTGCACACGGCCATCTCGGACCTTGAAGTGATCAGTGAGGAGGAGAGCGGCAGCTTCTGGTACTTCCGTTACCCCCTGGCAGATGGCGCCACCACGCAGGACGGCAAACCCTACATCACCATCGCGACCACGCGTCCCGAAACGCTGTTGGGCGACAGTGCGGTTGCCGTGCACCCGGAAGACGAACGCTTCAGGCACCTCATCGGCAAGCAGGTACAGTTGCCGTTGTGCGACCGCACGATCCCGATCATCGCCGACCATTACGTCGATCCGGCTTTCGGTACCGGCTGTGTCAAGATCACACCGGCACACGACTTCAACGACTACGAAGTCGGCAAGCGCCATGACCTGCCGCTGATCAATATCCTCACCAAGGACGGTGTCATCAACGACAACGCCCCGCTGGCCTACCGGGATCTTGATCGCTTCGACTGCCGCAAGCAGCTGATCCGCGACATGGAAAACGCCGGCCTGCTGGAGAAGATTGAACCGCACAAACTGAAAGTACCGCGCGGAGACCGTAGCGGCGTAGTCATCGAGCCCTACCTCACGAACCAGTGGTACGTGGCCACCAAGAGCCTGGCCGAGCCTGCCATCAAGGCCGTGGAAGACGGCCGCATCCAGTTCGTGCCGAAGACCTGGGAAAATACCTACTACGCCTGGATGCGTGACATCCAGGATTGGTGTATCAGCCGGCAGTTGTGGTGGGGACATCGCATCCCGGCCTGGTACGACGAACAGGAGAACATCTACGTCGGCCGCAGCGAGGCCGAAGTACGCGCCAAATACAATCTGGCGGACACGCTGGCCTTGCGCCAGGACGAGGACGTGCTGGACACCTGGTTCAGCTCCGCCCTGTGGACCTTCGGCACGCTGGGCTGGCCCGAACAGACCGACTATCTCAAGCGCTTCCACCCCACCGACGTTCTGGTAACAGGCTTTGACATCATCTTCTTCTGGGTCGCGCGCATGATCATGATGACCCTGAAGTTCACCGACCAGATCCCCTTCAAGACCGTTTACGTGCATGGTCTCATCCGCGATGCGGAAGGCCAGAAGATGTCGAAGTCCAAGGGTAACGTGCTGGACCCCATCGATCTCATCGACGGCATCGAGCTGGAAACGCTGGTCAGCAAGCGCACCAGTGGCATGATGCAACCGCAGCTGGCACAAAAGATCGACAAGGCCACACGCAAGCAGTTCCCCGACGGCATCCCGGCCCACGGCACCGACGCGCTGCGCTATACGTTCTACTCACTGGCGTCCACCGGTCGTGACATCAACTTCGACATGGGGCGCATGGAAGGCTACCGCAACTTCTGCAACAAGATATGGAACGCAGCGCGCTACGTGTTCATGCAGACGG
Source organism: Pseudohongiellaceae bacterium (assembly GCA_044338855.1). Classification (GTDB taxonomy): domain Bacteria; phylum Pseudomonadota; class Gammaproteobacteria; order Pseudomonadales; family Pseudohongiellaceae; genus CAILUG01. The sequence goes on from JBIIWP010000159.1 coordinate 4,664, forward strand.
AAGAGAACGTACCGGTCACGCCGGCCGACAAGACCCACTACTCGCGGGCTGACCGCTGGATCCAGTCGCGCTTCCAGCATGCCCTGAAGCTGGTCAACGCCAACATCGCGGCATACCGTTTTGACCTCGCTTCGCAGGCCATCTACGACTTCTTC
>JBIIWP010000076.1:0-15336 GCA_044338855.1 Pseudohongiellaceae bacterium
ATATCGTGCTGGCCTGTACCGTCGAGCGCATGTTCAGTACCTGCGAGGACATGTATGCCACCGTGCGCATGCTGCGCAAGCGCAAGATCCGCCTGTTCGTGGTGGACCTCGAGGGTGATCTCACCAATCAACAGTTCTGCCCGCCGTTCGAAAAAATGCTGCGGGTATTCCATGGCCTCGAAAAGCGCCGCTCCACGGAAAGGATCAAGACCGTCAAGCAGCGCCAGCGCAGCAAGGGTCGTTTCCTTGGCGGCAGCCGTCCCTTCGGCTACCACATCCACACCAACGGCCGCCTCATCGAGAACCCGATGGAGCAAAAGATGTTGCGCCAGATCATCCGCATGAACCAGCAAGGCAAGTCGCTGCGTGCGATCTCGGCCGAGGTCAGTTCGCCAGTGATGCCGATCAGCTTCAAGACCGTGCAGCGCCTGCTGAAACGCCACCAGAACCTCGCTGAGCAACTGCAGGGTGAGGAGATTCTCGGCAAGTAGTCCGCGACGAAGTGTGATGTAATTTGTCCATGGCATTCACACGACTCCCGGTCTTCTTCATTGGCCTGCGCTATCTCTATTCGCGCAAGGACAAGCGCTTCTTCTCGTTCACCGCACTCATCTCCATGGCCGGACTCACGCTGGGCGTGCTGGCCCTGGTGCTGGTGCTGTCCGTGTTCAATGGCTCGCAAGGCCTGCAGCGTGAACGTACCCTCATCACGGTGCCCCACGGCGACATTCACGCCGATCCCGGCTTTGGCGACTGGCGCGAAGCCGTAAGCGTGCTGCAGACGCAGCCAGGCATTACCGGAATCGCCCCCTATATTCCCATCGAGGCGCTGCTGAGCAAGCAGGGTTACCATCAGGTCACGCAGGTGCGTGGCATCGATCCCGCACTGGAAGCCGGCGTCAGCCCGGTGGCAGCCCACCTGCAAAGTGGCAGCCTGCAGGACCTGCAGCCCGGTGCGCGCAACATCATCATCGGTCGGCGGCTTGCCAGCAACCTGCGCCTGTATCCCGGCGACGCGGTGAATCTTGTCATTCCACGCAGCAACCGCGCGTCCAATCGCGTGCAACTGGACCTGCAGCGCTTTACGGTCAGCGGCGTGTTTGATGTGCAGTACGACATCGGCGCGGACCTTGCCTACATCCACCTCGATGACAGTATGGAACTGCTGGGCACCAGCGATCCGGGCGAAGCCCTGCACCTTCGTTTGCAGACCGCCGACATCGACCGTGCCGCCGACACCGTGGACACCGCCCTGGCCCTGCTGTCGCGCGAACTGCCGGGCCCGCTGTATCAGGGTGAGGACTGGAGCCGCACTGAAGCCAGCCTGTTCAACGCCTTGAAGCTCGAAAAGATCATGACCTGGTTCATGTTGATGATGATCGTAGCCATTGGTGCCTTCAACATCATTTCCACGCTGGTGATGACCGTGGCCGACAAGCAGGCCGACATCGCCATCCTGCGTACGATGGGCGCAGGGCAGGGCAGCATCATGGGTATCTTCATGGTGCAGGGTGCCATGAGCGGCGTAATTGGCGTCGGCCTCGGTGCGGTGCTGGGCATCCTGTTGACCCTGAATTTCGCGCCGATCAGCCGCGCCGTCGAGAGCCTCGTGAGCCCGGACGGGCTTTACCTCATCAGTGAACTGCCGGCCGAGTTGCTGGCCAGCGATGTCATCATCACCTGCAGCATCTCGCTGCTCATCAGTTTCCTTGCCACGTTGTATCCTGCGTGGAAGGCATCGCGGATCATGCCCGCACAGGTATTGCGTTATGAGTAAAGTGGTTCTGTCCTGTGCCGGTCTCGGCAAGAGTTTCATCGAGGGCAGCCAGCAGCTCACCGTGCTGGATGGCCTCGATCTGGACGTGCTCGCTGGCGAAAAAGTAGCCATCATCGGCGTGTCCGGCTCCGGCAAGACCACACTGCTGAACCTGCTCGGCGGCATCGATACGCCGAGTCGCGGCAAGGTCCACATCCGGGGGCAGGACATCTCCACCCTGACGGGCAGGGAGCAGGACCGCCTGCGCAACCAATCGTTGGGCTTTGTTTACCAGTTCCACCATCTGCTTGGCGAATTCAGTGCACTGGAAAACGTGGCGATGCCGCTGATCATTGCACGTCTGCCCTGGAACGAATGCATGGAGCGTGCGACGGCACTGCTGGAACAGGTAGGACTTGGGGCGCGCCTGCAGCACAAGCCTTCGCAGTTGTCCGGCGGCGAGCGCCAGCGCGTGGCCATCGCGCGCGCGCTGGTCAACCGGCCGGCCTGCGTTCTGATGGACGAACCCACCGGCAACCTGGATCGCCATACGGCTGAATCCATCCACGCCTTGATCCAGCAATTGAACCAGCAACTTGGCACCAGTTTTGTGCTGGTGACGCACGATACGAATCTCGCCGCACGCATGGATCGCACTCTGGTACTGCGTGACGGCCGCCTGCATCCCCTGCAAGACGGAAGCAGCCATGCTTGATCCGGCTCTCTACATCGGGCGCCGTTACGCCTCGCTGCGGTCCCGCAACCAGTTGGTGAGCTTCATTTCCCTGCTGTCCGTGTGCGGGCTGGCGCTGGGCGTGGCCATACTCATCACGGTACTGTCGGTCATGAACGGCTTCGACCGCGAACTGCAGCAGCGCATCCTGGCGCTGGTGCCGCACATGACGGTGACCTCTGCACGCAATGAGCCGCTGATGAGTCCTGTCCAGTGGCAGCCGGTGCACGACACGCTACTGGCTACCGAGGGAGTCACGGGTTCCGCACCTTATCTGCAACTGCAGGGCATGCTGCTGGCGAACGGAAAAAGCAAGGGAATACTGCTGAATGGCATCGAGCCGGCGGCGGAACGCAGTGTGTCCATCATCGACGATTTCGTGACGGCAGGCAGTCTGGATGCACTGCAGGACGGCAGCTACCAGATCGCCATTGGCGCCGGACTCGCCGAGCAGCTGGAACTGGGTGTGGGCGACAACGTGATGCTGGTGTCCACCGTGGTGCCGATCACCCCCATGGGCGAGTTCACGCGGCAGAAATCCTTTACGGTCGGCGCCGTGTTCGGCGTGGGCTCGGAGATCGATGGTAACCTGGCACTGGTGCACATGCAGGACGCACAGCGGCTGTACCGCCTCGGCGACCGCATCCATGGCTATCGCCTGCGCACGGCGGATCTGTTCGAGGTCTTCGATATCCAGCAGCACCTGCTCGATACGCTGCCCGCCGGTCTCAGCCTGGCGAACTGGAGTTACAGTTACGGCACCATCTACGACAACATCCGCATGTCCAAGGCGCTGGTGGGTCTGCTGCTGACCATGCTGGTGGCGGTGGCGGCCTTCAACATCGTCGTCAGCCTGGTGATGGTGGTGCGTGACAAGCGCGGCGATATTGCCATCCTGCGTACCATGGGCATCTCACTGGGCACCATCAAGCGCATCTTCCTGGTACAAGGCAGCCTCATCGGCCTGATCGGGACGGCCGCCGGCCTGCTGCTGGGCATCGTGCTGTCACTGAGCGCCGGCAGTCTGGTGGAATGGCTGGAGGCAGTGCTGGACATGGAATTGCTCAGTGCCGATATCTATCCCGTGAACTACCTGCCCAGCGACATCCGAGTGACAGATCTCGTACTGGTCTGTGTGCTGGCCCTGTTGTTGAGTCTGGTCGCCACGCTGTATCCGTCGTCGCGCGCGGCCGGTACGCGCCCGGCAGAGATTCTGCGCCATGAGTGAGCACTGAGATGGGACGTCGCCAGCACGCACTTGAACGTTACGAACGTGACGAGGCCGGCGTGCACTGCGTCGACGTCGCCACCGAGCGCGCCGACGATCTCTACAGCTATTTCGACCGCTTCTCGCCGTACATGCGGCGTGACCTGGAACAGGACCTCGTCGACTATCTGCTGGCCTGCGCCGAAGAGATCCATCCACAACCTTTCGTTGTTCGCTTCACCTTCTCACATGCAGCCGATGGCGATCTGCAGCAGCGCATCCGCCACAGCATGAACAGCTTCTTCACCTACCTGCTGGAGAAGGAACGCCAGACCTTGCAGCGCATGCTGTACCGCTCCGGCATGTTCCTGCTGCTGGGCTTGCTGATCCTGCTGGCAGCGGTAGTGCTGGAAGGCCTGCCTACCGCCAACCATATCGTGCTGAACGTGATCGCGGAGGGCGTCAACATTGCCGGCTGGATCTCGATGTGGGAAGCACTGGCCACCTTCGTGGTGGACTGGTTTCCGCACCGCCGCAACATGCGGCTCTACCGAGGACTGTCTTCTGTGCCGCTGCGCTTCCAGATCCAGGAGGCCGGCAGCAGTTCCCGGAATTCCTGAGCGGCTCTGCTAGACTGAAGCCTTTGCAGGGATGTCGCTATGCGTGCATGGATGCTCACGTTCTGCGGCGGTGTGATCATCGCCAGCCGGGTGCCGCAGTTGCCGGCGCCCACAGTCCTCCTACTTTTGTGTCTGTTGGCAGCGCTGCTGGCGTGGTGGCCGCGCAGCCGCCTAGCCGCTGCGCTGCTGGCTGGGGCGTGTTGGTTGCTGGGCTGGGGGCAGGTCGCCCTGAACGACTGGTTTCCTGTCGACGACATCGTGGCGGACGTACTGGTGCAGGGACGGGTCAACAGCGTGCCCACACGCACGGAGCGGGGCTGGCGCCTGCAACTGGAGATCGACAACTGGTGTGAAGCCGGCACCGCGGACGCCTGCAGCCCGCTTGCCTGGCACGAACGGCGCACCGTTCTCGTCTCCATCTACGAAGACCTTGTGCTGCAGCCAGGGCAACGCTGGCAATGGCTGTTGCGCTTGCGGCGTCCGCACGGTTTCGCCAATCCCGGAGGCTTCGACTACGAAGCCTGGCTGTTGCAGCAGGGTATCGCGGCCACTGGCTATGTGCGGGCGTCTCCCGCCAATCGTTTGCTGGCCCCAGCCACAGGACGTCCCTGGTTCCACCGCCTGCGGCATGACCTTGCCGGACAACTGGAACCCCGGGCCGGGCAGGTGTTGCTGCATGCCGGGCTCATCAAGGCGCTGGCGCTGGGCCTGCACCAGGACATACACGACGAGCACTGGCGCCAGTTCACGCAATTGGGGCTCAACCATCTGGTCGTCATTTCCGGGCTGCATATCGCCTTGGTCGCAGGTGTGTTGTACCGGCTCGGTCTGGGTTTGGCGTGCTGCTCCCCAGCCTTGCTGCTTGGCGTCACCGCGCCACGCTTTGCGGCAGCCTGTGCGCTGGCCGGAGCCTGGTTCTATGCCGGGCTTGCCGGATTCTCGCTGCCGGTGCTGCGCTCGCTGGTGATGGCCGCCGTGTTCTTCAGCGGCACCTTGTTGCAACGCCAGACTTCCGCGACGGCATCGCTGTTGCTGGCACTGCTGCTGGTGCTGCTGGTGGACCCTTTGGCGCCGCAGTCAGCGGGATTCTGGCTGTCGTTCGTGGCCGTTGCGATTCTGCTACGGCAGCGCGAAACGGGCAGTAACAGTCGCGGGCGGCAGTTGCTGCAGGCCCTTCGGCTGCAATGCGTGCTCAGTATCGGCATGCTGCCGGTCATGCTGGTGTTCTTCCAGCAGGGCAGTGTGCTGGCACCCTTGGTGAATCTGCCGGCGATTCCTTACGTGGGCTTGCTGGTGGTGCCGCTGTGTCTGCTCGGACTGGCGCTGCAGCCCTGGTGGCCTGCAGCCGGAACTCTGCTGCTGCGGCTTGCCGACTTCCTGTTGGACTGCTTCATGCGTGCGGTTGCGGGTATCGTGCAGCAGTGGCCCGGGAGTCTGGTCTCGCTGCCACCGCTGAGCCTGCCGTTATTGCTGGGCTTCGTGGCCGTGGCGCTGTGTATCTTGCTGGGCCCTGCGCCGCGTTGGCGGCTGGGCGGACTGGCCGCTTTACCGCTGCTGCTGCTTTGGCCATCGCGGCAACTGGAACCGGGGGAACTGACACTGACCGTGCTGGACGTGGGGCAGGGCCTCGCCGTACTGGTGCGCACGCGCCAGCAGCAATTGCTGTACGACAGTGGTCCCCGTTACAGCGCCCGCTTCGACGCCGGCGAGGATGTGCTGTTGCCGGCCCTGCGCAGGCTGGGGGTGGACCGTCTGGATACGGTCATCATCAGTCATGCGGATGCCGACCACGCGGGAGGATTGGCTGCGATCATGCAAAGCTTTCCGGATGCCCGTTATCTGGGTTCGGAGCTGTCGATTTTCGACCAGTCTGTGCAGGCGGCAGCGTGTCGCCCACAGGTTTGGCACAGCGACGGCTTCACATTCGAACTGCTGCATCCGGATGCCGGCCGCTACAGCGACAATGATGGCTCCTGCGTGCTGCACATCAGCGGCAGCGGCGGCAGCATCCTGCTGCCCGGCGACATCAGTCGCGGGATTGAACGGCAGTTGCTGCAGAACCATCCCGGTCTGCGCGCCGACATCCTGATAGCGCCGCACCATGGCAGCAAGACGTCATCATCTGCCGCCTTTATCCGCGCCTTGCAACCACAGATGGTGATCTTCAGCGCGGGTTATCTCAACCGCTTCGGGCATCCGGCACTGGAGATACGCGAGCGCTATGCCGCCGCCGGGGTACCAGCCTTGGCTACCGCAAGCGCCGGCGCCGTGCTGGTGCAGCTTCGCCGTGAATCCGGGGCTATGCATGCCGAGGGCTTCCGGGCGCTGCAGCGCCGGTTCTGGCACAGGCCGGCAGAATCGGCCTTGCGCTGAGCGCGCGGTGCCGGGAGGGGCCCGGTATGGTAAAGTGCGCTGGTCTCAAACGGAGAGTCCTGCGTGTTTGAAATAGTACGTTCCGGTGGCCTGATGATGGTCCCCATCATCCTCTGCTCGATTGTTGCCATCGCCATCATCATCGAGCGCTTCTGGACCCTGAATCCGGCGCGCATTGCTCCCCGCAACGCGCTGGCCGACGTCTGGGGCAAGTTGCGCCACAACCAGCTCGATGCAGCCCAGTTACGCGAACTGCGCATGTCCTCGCCGCTGGGTCAGATCCTGGCAGCGGGTCTCGTCAACGCCAAGGCGGGCCGCGCCATCATGATCGAGAGCATCGAGCAGGCAGCGGCCCATGTGGTACATGACATGGAGCGCTATCTGGGTACTCTCGGCACCATTGCCGCAATTTCGCCACTGCTGGGCCTGTTGGGCACCGTCTTCGGCATGATCCAGATCTTCAGTGACCTCATGGTGCTCGGTACCGGCAATGCCAACATGCTCGCCGGTGGCATCTCCACGGCGCTGATCACCACGGCTGCAGGCCTCTGTGTCGGCATTCCGGCGCTGATCTTCTACCGCATGTTCCTGCGCCGCATCTCGAGTCTGGTGGTCGATCTTGAGCGTGAGTCGATCAAGCTGGTGGACGCCTTGCACAGCAGCCGTACCGTCGAAGTACGCGGCAGCGGTGCCCACGCATGAAATTCCAGCGCAGCCTGCAGGACGAGGTCAGCATCGACCTCACCGCACTGATCGACGTGGTGTTCCTGCTACTTATTTTCTTCATGGTGACGACCACCTTTACGCGCGACAGCAATCTGCTGGTGAATCTGCCAGAAGCAGGTGGCACGCCTGCTGCAGACGATGCCTTGCGTATCGAAGTACTGATCGCCCGCAACGGCAGCTACAGCGTCAACGGACAGGCGCTGTCTGACACACAGCTCTCCACCCTCATGGGGGCCATTGAGGAAATCGCCTCTGGCGACAACAGTTTGCCGGTAACCATCACGGCAGATGCTGACACCACCCACCAGAGTGTGGTGACTGCCATGGATGCGATGGCGCGTCTGGGTTTCAGCCGTCTCAGCATCGCCACGCGTCAGGGCGGTGAGGCGGAGGAACCATGAGCCGCGCCGATACCCGCGGCAGCTTCGCCCTCTACCGGCGCCTGCTGGGGTATGTGGTACCGCTCTGGCACCTGCTGCTGCTGAGCGTAATCGGCTTCGCCCTGTTCGGTTCGATGAATATCTACTTCGGCAACCTGGTCGGTGTGATGATTGACAGCATCCAGACCAGCTCGGTGCTGGTAGACGACCAGCGTATGATCTTTCCGCTGTCGCTCGTACGCGTCGACGATACGCGTTTGTACTTCCCCGTGTTGCTGATCCTCATCGTGTTCCTGCGCGGCGTCGGCGGCTTCATCGGGTCGTACTGCATGGCCTCGCTGGCCTTCCGCATCATCCATCGCCTGCGCTGCCAGATCCTCGACCGACTGCTGGTACTGCCGGTACATTTCTACGATCGCCACAGCAGCGGCCACCTCATTTCCACGGTCACTTTCAACGTCGCGCAGATCTCTGCCGCCGTGAGTGATGCATTGGCGGTGCTGATGCGCGAAGGTGCCACGATCCTTTTCATCGTTGGTTACCTGTTGTACCTGAACTGGAAACTCACGCTTGTGTTCGTGGCCATCACGCCGGTCATCGGTCTCGTCGTAGTCATCGCTTCCGGCAGGTTCCGCAAGCACAGCAAGCGCATTCAGGGCTCCATGGGCGACGTTACGCAGATTCTCAATGAGACCCTGAAGGGCCTGAAGGTTATCCGTATTTTTGGCGCCAACCGGCAGATCGCCAGCCATTTCAGTGCCACCAGCGAACTGAATACGCGCCAGAATCTGCGGCTGGTGCTTACGGCGGCGATCAGCGCCCCAATCATCCAGTTACTGGTTGCCTCGGCGCTGGCCTTCCTGCTGTGGCTGGCGATGTCGCCGCAGGTGCTGTCCGACATGACCCCTGGCCAATTCGTCGAGTTCATCACGCTGGCCGGCATGTTGCTCAAACCCGTGCGTCAGACCTCCAAGACCAATGCCGATATCCAGAAGGGCCTGGCCGCTGCAGCGTCCATCTTCGAGCTTGCTGACACGCATGGTGAGGCTGATCAGGGCACCCACGAGATACAACGCGCACAGGGCAAGCTGGAATTCCGCCACCTGACATTCGCCTACCAGGATGACGCCGAGCCGGTACTGCGCGACATTGACCTCGTGTGTGAAGCGGGTCAGACCATCGCCATCGTCGGCCAGTCCGGCAGCGGCAAAAGCACGCTGGTGAGCCTGCTGCCTCGTTTCTACGAACTGACAATGGGACAGATACTCATCGATGATGTGCCCCACACGGAGTACTCGCTGGCCAGCCTGCGCCGCCAGATAGCGCTGGTCAGTCAGCACGTGGTGCTGTTCAACGGCAGCATCCGCGACAATATCGCCTACGGTGAACTGGCAGGTGTGGACGACGCGGCAATCTTGCGCGCCCTGCAGCATGCCAACGCGACCGAGTTCGTCAACGAGCTGCCGCTGGGTCTCGACACCATGGTGGGCGATGATGGCCTGCTGCTTTCCGGAGGCCAACGCCAACGCCTGGCCATAGCGCGGGCGCTGCTGAAGAACGCCCCGATCCTGATCCTCGACGAAGCCACCTCCGCGCTGGACAGTGCCTCGGAGCGCTACATCCAGGCCGCGCTCGAAACCTTGATGCAGGGCCGTACCACCCTGGTCATTGCCCATCGCCTTTCCACCATCGAGAAGGCTGACCGCATCGTGGTACTGGAGAAGGGGCGGATCATCGAGAGCGGTACGCACCGGGAACTGTTGGCACGCGATGGGGCCTACACCCGACTGCATCGCCTGCAGTTCACCGACGTGGTTGAAGAGTGATGCGGCCATGCGCAGCGCCCTGAGTCTGTGCCTGAGCCGGGCCTGGTATCGCAATCCTTCCTGGCTGCGGCTGCTGCGGCCGCTCAGCCGCTTCTATGGCCGTGTGGCGCAGTGGCGCCGCGCACGCTTCCTCGCCGATCCCGCGCGCAGTTACCGTGCCGGTGCGCTTGTCGTCATCGTGGGGAATATCACCGTTGGGGGTACCGGCAAAACGCCGTTGACGCTGGCGCTGGCGCAGGTATTGCAAAAGCATGGCGTCGCGCTGGCCATTGTAAGCCGTGGCCATGGCGGCCACAGCAAGCAGTATCCGCTGGAAGTGACGTCAGACATGGATCCTGCGCTGTGTGGTGACGAAGCCCTGATCTATGCGCGTCGTGCCGGCTGTCCCGTAGTCGTGGATCCGCGCCGTGCGCGAGGCGTCCAGTACCTCGAGCAAAAGTACCAGCCGCGGCTCATCCTCAGCGATGACGGACTCCAGCATTATGCCCTGCAACGGGATGTCGAGATCGTGGTGCTGGATGGCCAGCGCGGCATCGGCAACGGTCTGTTGCTGCCGCAGGGTCCCTTGCGCGAGGAGGCCAGCCGCCTGCTCGAGGCTGATCTGCTCGTGAGCAATGGCGAACCGCTGGTGGCACTCCCCACGGGCGACAAGCCCCTCTACACAATGCAGGTGCATCCCGGGCTCCTCTACAACCTGGCCACCGGCGAGAGCCTCGATACCGCAAAATTCCGAGCGCAGTACCAGGGTAAAGTGCATGCGGTCGCCGGTATCGGTAATCCCGCGCGCTTTTTCAGCACATTGACGCAGGAGGGTTTTGCTATCATCAGCCACGTATTCAACGACCATCATCGGTTCCAGGCCAGGGACATTGCCTTCGATGATGACTTGCCGGTGCTGATGACCGAAAAGGACGCCGTGAAATGCGGCAGCTTCGCCACACCACGCCATTGGTACCTCAGCGTCGATGCCGTGCTGCCCCCGGCACTGTTGCCGATGCTGCTGGACCTGCTGGTGATCAAACACAAGCAACTGGACGCTGCCAAACCCTCTACTGCTGCCTGAATCGAGGTCACCCATCCCATGCTTGACAAGAAACTGCTCGCCATGCTGGTCTGCCCGCTGTGCAAGAGTCCGCTTTACTACGACCAGGCTGCGGGCGAGCTTGTCTGCTACCCGGACAGTCTGGCCTATCCCATCCGTGACGGCATCCCCGTGATGCTGGACACCGAAGCCCGCGCCTTGAGCCCGGAAGAAAAAGCCAACCGGAAGCAGGCATGAGCGAACGTCGGATGCAGCAGGACTTCATTGTCGTGATCCCGGCGCGTTTCCAGTCCGTGCGCCTGCCGGGCAAACCCTTGCTCGACATCGCCGGCAAGCCCATGGTGCTGCACGTGGTAGAGCGGGCGCGGGCCAGTGCCGCCAGTGCAGTGTATGTGGCCACCGACGACGCGCGCATTGCCGAGGTTTGTCACAAGGCCGGCGTGCAGGTCTGCATGACCGATGCCAACCACAGCACCGGCACCGACCGGATCGAGGAAGTGACGCGCCAGCTGGGCCTCGCCCGTGATGCGATTGTCGTGAATGTGCAGGGTGACGAGCCGCTGATTCCGCCCGCTGTGATCGACCAGGTGGCGCGGAACCTTGCCGCACGTCCAGATAGCGGCATCTGCACGCTGTATGCACCGGTTGCTTCGACTGACGAATTCCACAACCCCAATGCCGTGAAGCTGGTAACGGACCAGGCGGGCAGGGTGCTGTATTTCTCGCGCGCGCCGATCCCCTGGCCTCGCGATGGCCAGACGCACGCGAGCCTCGCCCTGGCCAAGCGCCACATTGGTCTGTACGCCTACCGCGTCGATGTACTGCAGCAGTTCGTGCAGTGGACGCCAAGCCCGCTCGAAACCACGGAAAAGCTCGAGCAATTGCGCGCTATGGAGAACGGCACCGGCATCCATGCCGAACTCTGCTGCGCCCCGATCCCCGCGGGTGTCGATACCCAGGACGACCTCGAGGCTGTGCGCCAGATGCTGGAGTCGCTGTAAGCCATGACAGCTCCGATCAAGGTACTGATGGTCTGCCTCGGCAACATCTGCCGATCTCCGACGGCGGAAGCGGTGTTCCGCGCCCAGGTTCAGGCAGCTGGTCTCGGCAGCTGCATTTTGGTGGACTCGGCCGGTACCAGTGACTGGCACGTGGGAGAGGCACCCGATCCCCGCAGCATCCGCCACGCGGCAGGACGCCGCCATGACCTCAGTGCCTTGCGCGCACGCCAGGTGCATGCGGAGGATTACGACAGCTTCGACCACATCTTCGCGATGGATCGCCAGAACCTGCGCGACCTGCAGCAGCATTGCCCACCGCAGCACCGTCACAAGCTGGGGCTGTTCCTGCAGCACGGCAATAGCAGCTTGCAGGACGTACCGGACCCCTATGAGCACGGGCCGGAGCAGTTCGAACAGGTGCTTGATCTGGTCGCAGAGGCCGGAGCCGGTCTGCTGGCGTTCCTGCGCAAGCAGCACGCCCACCTGCAGGAAGGTGCTTGAACCGTCATGCTGATCCGTGAACATGCCGAACTGCGCCATCTGAACACCTTTCATGTCTCGGCGAGCGCCCGCTGGTTCGCCGCAGTCACCACCAATGGTGAACTGCAGGAAGTACTGGACTGGGCACGCGCACGACAGCAGTCGTTCATGCTGATCGGGCAGGGCAGTAATATCCTGTTCAAGCAGGACTACCCGGGACTCATCATCGAACTGCACACACGTGGCATCGTGGTCGTGGCGCAAACGGACGCGTACGTGGATGTCGAGGCGATGGGCGGTGAAGTCTGGCATGACTTCGTGCAGTGGTGTCTGGCCCAAGGCTGGTACGGTCTGGAGAACCTGTCGCTGATCCCGGGTACGGTTGGCGCTGCTCCAGTGCAGAACATTGGCGCCTATGGTGTCGAAGTGAAGGACACGCTGCTCTCGCTCGAGGCAGTGGAGATTGCTACCGGCAGGTTCCGCCGCTTCAGTAATGCCGAGTGCGCCTTTGCCTACCGCAATTCCGTGTTCAAGCAGGGGCTGCAGGGGCAGTATGTCATCTGCAGTGTCAGGTTCAGGTTGTCAAAACAGCCCACCCTCAACCTGGAGTATCCCGCGTTGCGGCAAGCGCTTGCGGGGCTGGATGCAGCTTCGCTCACGCCCAGAGCTGTCAGCGACGCTGTGTGCAAAATCCGCCGCAGCAAGCTCCCGGACCACCGCCAGCTCGGCAATGCCGGCTCGTTCTTCTGGAATCCGCATGTAAGCCGCGAACAGTTCTCTGCACTGCAAGCACGCTGGCCGGCGCTGCCGGGCTATCCTGACGGCGAAGGTGTCAAGATTCCTGCCGCATGGCTGATCGAGCAGGCCGGCTGGAAGGGCTATCGGGATGGCGATGTGGGCGTGCACAGTGAGCATGCGCTGGTACTGGTAAACCACGGGCAGGCCACCGGAGCAGAGCTGGTGGCACTGTCCGGCAAGATCCAGGACTCGGTGCAGCAGCGCTTTGGTATCCGGCTCGAACCCGAGGTCCGCATCGTCTGATGCAACACGACACAGTCTTTGACCATGCGGCTTTCCTGCAGCACGCCAGCACGCGTCCTGGCGTCTACTGCATGCTGGACCTTGCCGGTGAGACGCTTTACGTCGGCAAGGCAAAGAATCTCAAGAAACGCCTGTCCAACTATTTCCGTGGCAGCGGCCTCGACAACAAGACGCTGGCGCTGGTCAGTCACATCCAGCGTATTGAAACCACCATCACCAACTCGGAAACCGAGGCGCTGCTGCTGGAGCAGAACCTCATCAAGGATCGCCGTCCGCCGTACAACATCATGTTGCGCGACGACAAGTCGTATCCCTACATTTTCCTTTCCACCCAGGACGAGTTCCCGCGCTTCGATCTGCATCGGGGTGCGCGCAACAAGGCTGGCGCCTACTACGGGCCCTATCCCAGTGCCAGTGCAGTGCGCGAGACCCTGGCCATCCTGCAGAAAGTGTTTCGCGTGCGCCAGTGTGAGGACGCCACCTTTCGCAATCGCACGCGACCCTGCCTGCAGTATCAGATCAAGCGCTGTTCCGGCCCCTGTGTGAACCTGGTATCGCCGCAGGACTACGCCGAGGACGTGCGGCACTCCATCATGTTTCTCGAAGGCAGCAATGACAGGGTAACCAGCGAACTGGCTACCCGGATGCAGCAGCTTTCCGATGACTTGAAGTTCGAGGAAGCCTCGGTGCTGCGTGACCAGATCCGCGACCTGCGCCGGGTGCTGGAACACCAGTACGTCAATGCCGAGAAGGGCGATGTGGATGTGCTGGCGATCGCCGAAAGCGCGGGGGTTGCCTGCGTGCACCTGATGATGGTGCGCAACGGCCGTATTCTCGGCAATCGCAACTTCTACCCGAAGTTCACCCTCGAAACCACTGCGGGCGAACGCATGCATGCTTTCATTGCCCGCTACTATCTCGGTGAGCAGAGCCAGTTCACATTACCGCGCGAGCTGATCTGCAGCGATGCCCCTGATGAGCATGAGACGCTGGAAGAAGCCCTGGCGATTCTCGGCAAGCGTCGCATCGCCATCAGCCACAAGGTGCGCAGCCACCGCCAGAAGTGGCTGGATCTGGCTGCGATGAATGCAGACCATGGCGTGCAGGGCAAACTCAACAGCAAACAAAGCATGCACAAGCGACTGGCTGCATTGCAGCAGGCACTGCGCCGCGACATGCCGATCCAGCGCCTGGAGTGTTTCGATATCAGCCACAGCTCCGGCGAAGCCACCGTGGCATCCTGTGTAGTGTTTGACACGAACGGACCGCTCAAGTCGGACTATCGCCGTTTCAACATCGAGGGCATTACCGGTGGGGACGACTATGCTGCCATGCACCAGGCCTTGAAGCGTCGCTTCACGCGCCTGCAGAAAGGCGAGGGAAAATTGCCCGACCTGCTGCTGATCGATGGTGGCAAGGGACAATTGGCGCAAGCCGAAGCTGTCCTCGCGGAACTGCAGGTGGAGGGTGTTCCGGTGATCGGGATCGCGAAGGGCATCAGCCGCAAGGCCGGACAGGAGACCCTGATCTTCGGTGGCACCTACGAGGAACTGGCACTGCCACCCGAATCACCGGCCCTGCACCTGCTGCAACATATCCGCGACGAGGCCCACCGCTTCGCGATCACAGCGCACCGGCAGCGTCGCGCCAAGGCCCGCAACAAATCACGTCTCGAGGAAATTCCTGGCATAGGCCCCACCAAGCGCCGCGAACTGCTGCGGCACTTCGGCGGCCAGCAGGAAATCCAGCGTGCCAGCATCGAGGACCTGCAAGGCGTCCCCGGCATCAGCCAGCAACTGGCCGAGACCATCTATGACTACCTGCACAGTGCCTGAATGCGCAGCCCTGGGGTAGAATCGCGGCAGCATTCCTGATGGAACCAGCATGAATCTCGCCAACTTCTTCACCGTCCTGCGTGTCCTGATGATCCCGATGTTCATGGGCCTGTATTACGTCGAGTTCCCCGGGCACCGGGTGTTGGCAGCTTTGGTGTTCGTGTTGGCCTGTTTTACCGATTGGCTCGACGGCCATATTGCGCGCACGTTCAACCAGAGTTCACGCTTTGGTGCCTTCCTGGATCCGGTAGCCGACAAGTTGTTGGTGACCATCACACTGGTGATCCTTGCCGCAAGTTACCCGAGCCCCTGGTAC
>JBIIWP010000161.1:0-4709 GCA_044338855.1 Pseudohongiellaceae bacterium
AGTACATCGCGACGCTTACCTACAAGCTCGCCGTGAACAGCGAACTGACGGATCATCGCCTCGAGTTCATCCTCATCGACAATACGCAGCTAAACGCCTTTGCCGCGCCCGGCGGCATCATTGGCGTGAATGCCGGACTGCTGCTGAATACCCAGAACGAGGGCCAGTTGGCATCAATCCTGGCGCACGAACTTGCCCATATCAGCCAGCGCCACTATGCGCGCTCCGTCGAACAGCAGCGCAACAACACCATCCCCAACATGGCCGGACTGCTCGCGAGCCTGGTGATCATGGCTACAGCCGGCGGCGAAGCCGGCCAGGCAGCTCTCATGACGAACCAGGCCGTCGGAGTAGACAACCAGTTGCGCTTCAGCCGCAGCAACGAGCAGGAAGCCGACAGCATCGGTATCCGCACACTGTACAACTCGGGTTTCAATCCAAACGATATGGCCGGCATGTTCGAGGTGCTGATGCGAAATCGCGGAATGTCCCAGCGTTTGCCTGAATTCATGCTGACCCACCCACTCGACGAAAGTCGCGTAGCCAACAGCAAGAACCGCGCGAACACCTACCCGGCTGTCCGCAGCACTTCCAGTTCGGAATTCCTGTTGATGCGCGAGCGTGTAATCATCCATTACTGCAGCGATCCGGATGCCGAAGTTTCCAGCCGCGAGGAAGCCTTGGCCAACCTCGACGGTGCTGCTGCTGATGCGGCGCGCTACGGGATCGCGCTTGCGCAGTTGAAGACCGGTCGGCACGTTCAGGCAACCCAGACCCTCGAGGTACTACTGGCCAAGGAACCGGAACGCATCAGTTACGTGATGCTGGCTGCCGACATTGCACTGGCAGCGAAGGATTATGGAAAAGCCAGGGACATTCTTGAAAAAAACCTGCGGATCAATCCCGACAATCACCCGCTGACCCTGGCTTACGCCAAGGTTCTCACGTCCTCAGGAGATCATGCCCGAGCCGCGGTGGTGCTGGAAAAGCACAGCGCCCTGCGCCCCGACGACATGCAGCTTTGGTATGACCTGGCGGAAATCCAGGGACTGGCAGGCAACATTGCCAAGGTCCACCTGGCGCGTGCCGAGTACTTCATCTGTATTGGTGATTTTGCCCGCGCCCGTGACCAGCTGAATTTTGCACTGGACCAGGAAAGCGACAGGCTGGTCCAGGCACGTATTCGCCAACGCCAGGATTACATCCGCGAAATCCAGGAAAAGTTCTACCGCTGAGCGCGGAAATCGAGCATGCGCTGCAAGGGCACCAGAGCCTTTCTGCCAAGTTCTGCTTCTACGAGAATCTCGTTGCTGCCATCGCGCAGCGAGTGGTAGAGGTTTTCCATACCGTTCATCCCCATCCACGGACAATTGGCACAACTGCGGCATGTGGCGCCCTCTCCCGAGGTTGGTGCCATGATGAACTCCTTGTCTGGCGCCTGTTGTTGCAGCTTGTAGAAAATGCCATGGTCAGTAGCCACGATGAATCGTCGCTCCGGCCGCTGCTGGGCCGCCTTGATGATTTGCGAGGTCGACCCCACTACATCGGCAAGCTCCAGCACACCCAGCGGTGACTCCGGGTGCGCAAGGATGGCCGCATCCTCGTACAGATGTTTCATATCCAGCAGCGCACGCGTCTTGAACTCTTCATGGACGATGCAGGCTCCGTCCCACAACACCACGTCTGGCTCCGACACACCCAACTTGCGCTGGATGTAACGGCCCAGATGCTTGTCCGGCGCCCAGATCACCTGCTTGCCTTGCGAAAGCAGATGTTCCACTACATCCACTGCAATGGCAGACGTGACCACCCAATCAGCCATTGCTTTGACCGCCACCGAAGTATTCGCGTATACAACGACTTCATGGTCGGGATATTGCGCACAAAAGCGCGAGAACTCGTCTGCATGGCACCCGATGTCGAGCGAGCATGTAGCTTCAAGCGTCGGCATCAGCACGGTCTTTTCGGGATTCAGGATTTTTGCAGTCTCTCCCATGAAGCGTACACCTGCGACCACGAGAATGTCGGCCGTGCTTTGCGAGCCGAAGCGAGCCATCTCCAGGGAATCAGCTACGAAGCCGCCAGTCGCTTCGGCAAGAGCCTGCAGTGCGGGATCCGTGTAGTAATGCGCTACCATCACGGCGTTGCGCTGCAGCAGCAAGTCCCTGATGAGCGGTTCGTAACGATGCTGCTCATCGGCGGGCATTGGTGTCTTCAATGGCACGCGATCAAGCCAGACCTTCACCTGACTGCGATCGGCGATCAGCGCTTCACTGCTCGCGACGACTGGGGTATGGATTGGCGACATGGATTCTCCGCAGGAACCGGCTTTGCAACCAAGAGCCGGGCACTGCCATTGTAGTCTGCGCGTTGGCAAAGCGGCAGTTGCTGCAACTGCTGTTGTTCAATCAACTTGTTGTCTGAGCCCAAACAAAAAAAGCTGCAAAGGCAGCTTTTTGGTGTGGTGTATGCGCGTCTCCGGAAAAAGTGGTGGGTCGTGAGTGATTCGAACACTCGACCAATTGGTTAAAAGCCAACTGCTCTACCGACTGAGCTAACGACCCCCTGCGGAAAGGCGCGTATTGTACTCAACATCGCATGGATTACAAATATTTTGTCACGGGAAATATACAATTTTGCCGCGGGCGCCAAGCCTCACTTGTAGCGGGTGGGATCCGGCAATCCGGCCTCGATGAAGCCTTTGCGCCGGAAGCGGCAACTGTCGCATTTACCGCAGGCCCTGCCCTCCCCATCCGCCTGATAACAGGACACGGTGAGACTGTAATCCACTCCCGCCGCCACGCCTGCCGCGATAATCTGCGCCTTCGACATGGCGATCAACGGCGTGGCAATCTGCAGCAACTTGCCTTCAATCCCCGCGCGTGTTGCGAGGTTTGCCATATGCTGGAACGCCGCGATGAACTCCGGCCTGCAATCCGGATATCCCGAGTAATCCAGTGCATTGACGCCGATATAGATGGCATCCGCCTTCAACACCTCGGCGCAGGCCAGCGCATAAGAGAGAAACACGGTATTGCGCGCAGGCACATAGGTAATGGGAATGCCTTCGCTCTCGCTCTCAGGCACTGCAAGTGATGAATCCGTGAGTGCAGAACCACCGATTGCCCGCATGTCGACACTGATGATCTTGTGCGATTCTGCACCAAGGTGCCTTGCAATGGCCGCAGCAGCGAGCAGCTCGCTACGTGAACGCTGGCCGTAGTCGAAGCTGAGTGCATGGCAGACATAGCCTGCTCTATGCGCCAGGGCAAGACAGGTGGCGGAATCCAGGCCGCCCGAGAGCAGCACTACGGCAATTTTGTCAGTTGTTGTCATCGGTGTACGGTCCGGTCATTTGCCGCGGGCATCGTTCCACAGGTATTTATGCAATTGCAGCTGGAAGCGCACCGGCAAGCGATCTCGCACGATCCAATCGGCCAGCTGCCGTGCCGGCAAGGTTTCATGGCTGGGAGAAAACAGCACATCGGCGACGCGCCGGTCCAGTTCGTGCTCGTGCAGCATCGAGACGGCCCACGCATAATCCTGCGCGTCACAGATGACGAACTTGACCTGGTCGTGCGGCTGCAACAGAGCAATGTTCGAATACAAGTTTCGCTGCAGCTCTCCCGAAGCAGGCGTCTTCAGGTCGACTACGCGACTGACCCGATGATCGACATGGCTGATATCCATCGCGCCGCCGGTCTCGAGCGAAACCTCATGTCCCGCGTCACACAGCGCTTGCAGCAGCGGCAAGCAGGCTGGTTGAGCCAAGGGCTCCCCGCCGGTGACACAGACGTGAAGCGCGCCCAAGGTGGCAACTTCCTGCAACACCTCCTCTTGCTGGTAAATCAAGCCGCCACTGAATGCATAAGCTGTGTCGCAATAGGTACAACGCAGAGGACATCCCGTGAGTCGCACGAAGGTAGTAGGTCGCCCGGCAGTGCGCGCCTCTCCCTGCAAGGACAGAAATATCTCGGTGATGCGGAGGCCTGAAGTCATGAATAGATGTCGTCAGCAGGCAACGGCTGCAGTTCCGTGGTGAACATGCAGCTGTCGCCTCGGGAATAGAGCAGGTTCAGGGGCGACTGAGGTAGTCACGTGCCAAGGTAATTTCGCTGGCGCCGTCGGGGAAGCGCCACGGCAATTCTCGCCATATGCGTTCGGCCTCACTGCGATTACCAAGCAGATTCTGCACCACACCGGTCTTGAGCATGGCGCCGGCAGCCTTGGCATCCCCCGGGAACTCATTGAGAACGCGTTCGAAGGCGGCCTGAGCCTCGGGATACCGGGACAGCAGGATCAAGGACTCTCCATGCCAGTAAAGGGCGTTGGGCAGAAGCCGACCATTGGGGAAGCGCTGCATGTAAACAGCGAACTGCGCTGCTGATTCTTCGCTTTTTCCCTCTTCCAGAAGCAGATTCAGGGCGCTGCGATACAAATCCTGTTCGGACATCTGGTTGGCCGCAGAATCGACGACTGCAGCGCCGGTAGCCACTTGCGGCGGTTGGGGTGTTGCGATGGCAGCACCCGCCGGAGCCTGCGGTGAACGGACACCGACACCCTGAACTCCAGTATCAGACGTCACAGCCCCTGTTGTACCAAGGCTTCCACTTGCGGCCGGGGGGGCAGTGGTACCGGCAGGCAAGCCAGATGCACCCGGGACTGCCGCACCTGAGCTTAGATTGCTGAGACGGCTGTCCATATCAAGG
>JBIIWP010000014.1:0-43783 GCA_044338855.1 Pseudohongiellaceae bacterium
AAAGCCACGCAGGGTGCATTCAGAGGTGGCGTGGACGATGCCTTGTTCCACCATGGCCTCTTTCATCAGGAGGTAAGCCGGCTCATTGAAAACAATGGCGTTGTTGGGACGGAAGGTGCCGACACCGATGGCATAGTCGATCGGCATGAGTGGCTCTATGCTGGCGCCGAACTGTCCATCATTTTTCTTGCCCAGATCAAAGGCCCCAAGATCAGCTCCCTGTCCGATCAGGTACTCGATAATCGGCACATCACCGAGATTCGCCGCCACCATCAGCGGTGATATACCGTAGTTGTCCTGCCAGTTCACATCACTGCCCAGTTCCACCATGCGCTCGACGATCTGCAGACGGTCCTCACGCGAGCGATCCTTGTGGAACCCCGAAATCCAGCCAAGCCCGGCAGCGGCCGCAAGCGTGGTTTCATTGTCGCTGGATTTGATATGCGGATCAGCACCATGGTCAAGCAACAGCTCGACCAGTTCCAGATCGGCAGAAAACGCGGCGCGCATCAGCGCTGTGGCAAAAACGATGCGCGGTGACCCTCCACGCATACGCGCTCGTGGCGTGTTGTTGATGACCCAGTCCGGATCGGCCCCCTTGTCGAGCATCTTGCGAATCAAGGGCAGCGGATCATCCGTAACCACCCAGGGAAAATTCGGTGCTGTCTCCATGTTGCGACGTTCCACCGCCCAGAACAGCGGACTGAAGCGCTGTGCGTCGGACTGGTTCACGTCGCTGCCAGCATCAATCAGATAATCCGCTATCGCGTAATTGCCATTGAAGATCGCGATACCGAGTGCATTCTTGCCGTCAGCAGCAATGGCATTGACGTCCGCACCCGCCTGCAAGAGCACCTTCAGCGCAGCGAACCTGTCGTCGCGGGCGGCGAGGTGAAGCGGCGTGAACTCACCGCTGGCAAAAATTACCGGCCCGACTTCCTCATCCCGGCGCTGACGTGGCACAGCCCCTTCGAATCCACGTCCGGTATCCGGCGGAATGTACGCAGAACGTGCCTCGATATCGGCGCCCTGACGAATCAACAGTTCAGCGACATCCGCATGATTCTCTGCCACAGCCCACATCAGTGGCGTGGTATGACCCCAGTCCTCACGGGCATCTATTGCTGCTCCATGATCCAGCAGAATTTGTACAGCATCGGGTATTCCTGTCCGGGCGGCGAGCATCAGCGGGGTATCGCCGGTAACGCTGACGCGCTGATTGGCATCAGCACCCGCCGCCAGCAGCAATTGCAGCATCGGCACGTCCCCATTGATGGCAGCCATCAGCATTGGCGGCGCTTCAACGCGATTGCGCAGATCCGGATCAGCACCTTTTTGTAACAGCAGTTCCGCCATCGCGTAGTCGTTATGCTGCACAGCCCAGTGCAGGGCGGTATCACCATCCGCCTGCGCCTCATCGGGATCGGCTTGCTGACCAAGCAGCAGGCGTACGGTTGCCATGTCGCCTTTTTCTGCAGCATCAGCCAGCGGACCGGCCTGCACAATTCCTGTCTGCAGCGCAATCACACAACCAAGCATGGCAAGGTGGAAACGCAAGTGGGTCATGAGAACTCCAGTGAATATCAGGATCTGCCAACACCGGCAACGGACGGGTTTTTACCACAGTGTTTGCAATTGACATAGTAAACGAGCCACCCCTACTATCGACGCCGCCAGACTGTCCGCCGCACCAGAAGCATTGCGCGAGCGAAACCGAACTGTACGGTACATGAATCTTGCGTGACCCCGGGCCATAGAGCCGCAGCGACAACAAGACGGGGCATGCACCAGAGGGGAAGTGATCTTGAAGATCCGCACATTGGTGACCGCCTGTACACTGGCAGCAGCGACTGCTGGTACATCGACCGTAATGGCACAAGTCCGGGACATGTCTTTCGAGACTGACATCCAGACTTATTGCAGTGAGTGCCACAATTTCGAGGACTACGCCGGAGGACTCGATCTCGACAGTCTGCTGGGCCAGCCCATCGTGCAGCATGCCGCAGAATGGGAGCGGGCGATCCGGCGCCTGCGCGCAGGTGTAATGCCGCCACCCGGACGCGATCGTCCTGCCACTGACCGCTACATGGCCATGACCGAATGGCTTGAACAGCAAATCGACAGCAATGCTGCCCCCAATCCGGGCACCAAGACGCTGCACCGCCTGAACCGCACCGAGTACGCCAACGCCATCCGCGATCTCTTCGGTCTGGAACTGGACGTCAGTACTCTGCTGCCTGCCGACACCTCTGCGCGTGGCTTCGACAACATTGCGGGCTCACTGACCATCTCCCCCACTCTGCTGGAAGCCTATACGACTGCTGCTGCCCGCGTTGCGCGCATGGCCGTGGGCTTCTGGAAATCACCCACCGAGGTGTCCTACATCACGGCAGGTGATACCTCACAGAACTACCAACTGGAAGGCATGCCCATCGGCACGCGTGGCGGCATGGCCGTCAAGCACACCTTTCTGGCGGACGGCGAATACACTTTCCAGATCCAGAATTTCGGCGTGGGTGCCTTCATTCCCGGTGAAGCGCTGGAGCTGAGCATCGACGGCGAACGCATCCAGCTGTTTCCCTATGAGGGGGTTGGCATCAATGTGGGTATGGATGCCTCACGCGACGGCACGCTGGAAGTAACCCTGCCGGTGAAGGCCGGTACGCATCTGGTGGGAGCCACGTTTATCGCCACCAACTACCGCCCGCCGCTGGATACCGTCAAACAATATGACCGCAAGTCCATCGAGAACGAGAAACTGCCACAGGTCCAGTACCCGCCGGCCATCGGTCTGCTGAAAATCATCGGTCCTTTCGGCCCTTCACGATCGTACGACTCCGTGAGCAGCACCAGGATCTTTACCTGCCGCCCTGAAAGCAACGACACCTTCGAAGCCTGCGCGCGGGAAATCCTCGCGCCCCTGGTCACCAGCGCCTATCGCCGCCCTGGCACACCAGAGGACACCGAGGTGTTGATGGACTTCTTCCGCGAAGGTGCCCGCGACGGCGTTTTTGAAGACGGTATCGAACTGGCTGTGCGACGCCTCCTCGCCGACCCCGAGTTTCTGGTGCGGGTAGAGCGCGAACCGGCTGACGTGCCTGCCGGGCAGGCCTATCCCATTTCGGATCTGGAACTGGCCTCGCGCCTGTCCTTCTTTCTCTGGAGCAGCATTCCTGACACGGAACTGCTGGACCTTGCAGCGGCCGGCACACTGAGCCAGCCGGCAGTACTCAACGCGCAGGTCACCCGCATGTTGGGCGATGCCAAAGCAGCCTCGCTGGTGACCAATTTCGGCGAGCAGTATTTCTATCTGCGCAACTTGCCCACGACATCACCCGACGGCATCTTCTATCCCGACTGGGACGACGAACTGCGCCAGGGTTTCAAGAAGGAAATGGAACTGTTCTGGGCCAGCATCATCGAAGAAGATCGCAGTATTCTCGACCTGCTGGATGCCAACTACACCTTCCTCAATGAACGCCTGGCCAAGCACTACGACATTCCCAACGTTTATGGCGCGCATTTCCGCAGGGTGGAGCTGAGCGATGAACATGCGATGCGCCGTGGCATCCTCGGCAAGGGCAGTTTCCTGAGCACGACTTTTACCGAGAACTTCCGCACCTCACCAGTCAAACGCGGGGTGTGGGTGGTGGAGAACATCCTTGGCACTGTGCCACCTGAGCCGCCACCCAATGTCCCGGCGCTGGAAGAAACCACCGGCGAAGGTGCAGCTCCAATGCGCAGCCTGCGCGACCAGATGACGCGACATCGCGCCGAGCAGCCCTGCGCTTCATGCCATCGCATCATGGATCCGATTGGCTTTGCCCTCGAGAACTTTGATGCTGATGGCAGCTGGCGCACCGCAGAGGGGCATCCACGCAAGGGCGATGGCAGTGCCGTGCCCCTGGATACCGCTGTGGAACTGTGGGACGGCACGGCAGTGAATGGCGTCAATGAACTCAGGGATCGCCTTGCTTACTACTCACCACAGTTCGCCAGGTTCATGACGGAAAAGCTGCTCAGCTTTGCCTTGGGCCGGGGCACCGAGTATTTCGACATGCCGGCGGTACGACAAATCGTCAACGAGACAGCCGCCAGCCGCCATCGTTTCAGCGACATCGTGCTGCACATCGTAAACAGCGACCCTTTCCGCATGCGGGTGAAGGAAGAAGAGACGCAAAGCGTGGTCATGCTCGACCAGGATTGATCAATCTTGACCAGGACGCCGGCTTGCCAGTGTTGCTGGCGCAAGCCTGGCCCATAGCGAAAAGCAGGCAAGCCCGGGAGGGAACATGCACTACATCACCAAGAAGAAACTCGCGCGGCGCAGCATGCTGCGCGCTGCAGGTGTCGCCCTGGGACTGCCCATGCTTGACGCCATGTTGCCGGCCTTTGCCACGGCAGCGGAAACTGCCGCATTGCGCCCAAAGCGCTTTGTGGGAGTCTGGCATCCGCACGGCGCGGCGCCCGGCTATTGGTCACCTCTGGAGCAAGGCAGCGATTTCGAGTTCTCCTACATCACCAAGCCGCTGGAACCCTTCCGCAACCGCATTGTGCTGATCAGCGGTCTGGATGTTCCGGAAGCCTTCTCCACTGATGATGAACCTGGCGGCAATCATGCGCGCGGTGCCGTGTTCCTCTCTGGTGCCCGTCCGCGTCGCAACGCCGTAAGCCCTTATCTGGGCGAAACCATCGATCAGGTGATTGCCAAACAGTATGGCAACGACACCATTCTCAGCTCCATTCAATTGGGAGTGGAGGACACCGGCAATTTCGGCAACTGCAACTGGGGTTTCAGCTGCGCGTACACCAACTGCATGTCGTGGATCTCACCCACGCAGCCACTGCCCACCGAGATCAATCCCCGCGTGGCATTCGAACGGCTGTTCGGCGATGGTACCAGTGCGGAAGAGCGTCAAAGAGGCCGCGCTCTCAATGCCAGCATCCTCGATTCCGTTGCAGAGAAACTGCCGGGTTTCAAAAGGGAGCTCGGTTCCGGCGACAAGGTAAAGCTGGACACCTATCTGGAGACCGTTCGCGAACTGGAGCGCCGTATCCAGATTGCCATGACCAATGGTGTGGCCGAACCCACTGAAGAGGTGCCCTTTGGCATTCCCCAGGACAAGGATACGCACTTCAAGCTCATGTACGACCTGATTGCGCTGGCCTTTGCCGGGGACCTCACCCGCTCGGCCACGCTGATGCTGGGTCGCGACCTGTCTGCCTCGACGCATCCGGGATCCGGCTATACCGGTGGCTGGCACGCTACCTCGCATCATGGCGACACCCCCTCCAACATTGCCAACTACGCCAAGGTGAACCGCTACCATGTGGCAAACCTCGCCTACTTCCTCGACAAGTTGCAGGGTATCGATGATGTGGAAGGCACCGCACTCGACAATGTGCTGGTGTACAAGGGCAGCAACATGGGCAACTCACATCGCCATGCACACGAGAAAGTGCCGGTGATACTTGCAGGTGGAATCGATGGCACCTTCAAGGGCAACCGCCACATTTCGTATCCTGACAACACCGAGCGCACTTCGAATATGCTTTTGTCGATCCTGCACCTGTACGGCATCAACCTGCCCACTTTCAATGGCGGTACCGATCCGCTGCAGATTGCCTGAGGGGGCGGGAAATGTTGTTGAAGTTGAAGCAAGCACTGTCCATGACGATCACCGCAGGTCTGCTGCTCCTGGCTGCCTCGGCCAGCGCCCAGCTGTCGCGTCCGACCCGTCCGCAGGTACCCCTGCCGGATGGCCCGCTGCGCACGGTCATACTCAAAAGCTGCGTGAGCTGCCACGGCATTGATGACTACGCATTTCACGCGCTCACCCGCACCCGCTGGGACAGTCTTCTGCAGGAAGTGCACCAGGAGCTCCCCATGAAGCCCATGGCCAGCGCCGACCATGAGTTGCTGCTGGACTTCCTGAGCGAAAACTTCGGAGAGGACTACAGCCCTTTTCCACGCAGCTACTTCCCGCCGGAGATCGACAGCTTCTACAACGATGAGGACGGACGGCAGGTACTCGACATCGTATGCACCGAATGCCACGAGCTGGACCGCGTGTACGAAACCCGCGCCACTATCGAGCGCTGGCGCGTCTTGCTGCTGGAAATGCGTGCCCGTGGCGCAGGGATGAACAGCGACTCCGACATGGAGCGCATGGCCGAATGGCTGAGCCGGGTACAGAGTGCCAACACCTTTGAATGATCGCTTGCTGCTGACACCCTATCCTTGCGTGTCTTGCAGCTCATCATGGTTGAAGTCACGACTGAATATCTGCCAGAAGACCAGAAACACGGCGGCTATCAGTGGCCCCAACACGAACCCGTTGATCCCGAACATCATCAGACCACCCACAGTGGAGATCAGCACGAGCCAATCCGGCAGTTTGGTATCGCGCCCAACCAGCAAAGGGCGCAACACGTTGTCTGCCAGACCAATCACCAGAACGCCATAGAGCACCAGAATCAGCGCTGAGCTGACCTCGCCCGCGGCAACCAGGTAGATCGCCACAGGCAGCCAGATGATGCCGGCTCCCACTGCGGGAATCAGCGACATCACCGCGACCGCAACCGCCCACAGGATGGGCGCATGAATGTCGAGAAGCCAAAAGATCAAGCCACCCAGCATTCCCTGCACGATGGCCACCACCAGATTGCCCTTGATAGTGGCCCGGGTAACCTCGGAAATCTTGGCGGACAGCAGGCCTTGGCGTTCCGCGCCCACGGGAAGCGCACGCGAAACCAGTCCCACCAGCAGGGATCCATCCCGCAGCAGGAAGAATGTCATATAGAGCATGATTCCGAGACTGAGGAAGAATCCGAAAGTGCTTTGACCAAGTGACAGTACATTCTTGGCCGCAAAACTGCTGGCGGCCAGGGCACCCGCAGAGGTCTGTTGCTTGAGCGAGTCCATATCCATACCTAGCCAATCCAGCAAGCGCTGCAGAACCGGCAATGCCGCCTGCAAGCGATCTACATAGTCCTCTGGATTGATCTCGCCGGAATCGATTCTGGCGTAGAGGTTGGCGCCTTCCTGCAGAAAGGAGGTCAGGATCAGCAGCATGGGGATCACTGCTACGACAATACACAGCAGCAGCGTAGCGAAGGCCATCAGATTGGGCCTGTTTCCCCAGCGACGCAGCATCACTGCTTGTACCGGATAGAACAGGAAGCTGACTGCACAGGCCCAGAATATCGGAGAGAAAAGTGGCTTGAGGAGATAACTGAAAAGCACGGTCACAACCAGCAACAGCAGCAGGAAGATGACCTGCTCCAGATTGCCGGAAGTATGGCTCCATGGTTTCATCATGGCCGCCCCCGGTTAAGCCACGTGCGGCAGGCTTTTCAGTGGCGTTCTGCAGCCAACAGCGCTGTGTCACGAGCAGCAGCGGCAGCAGCAAGTGCAGACGTCAGTGCCATCTCGGCATTGCTGAGACACGAGTCCTTGCCTGCTCCGGAGAGTGCATCACAACGTTCCTTGGCAACATCGCTGCTCCCCTTGGCCTCAGCTTCCGCCACATCAAAACCGGCATGAGCGCCCTTGACCAGAGCCTCCGCTTCGGCTGCAGTAAGGTCATCCACCGCATCCTGGTCTGCTTCGGCAAAGTCTTGCTGCGCATCAGCGACATCACGCCGGGCGCTGTCGATCTCCTCGCTTGCCTCCTCGCGGGCTGTATTGATGTCCTGCGCCGCATCCGCGCGCGCCTCGGAAACATCCTGTGCGGTTTCGGAAGGGGTTTCCTCGCAACCAGCCAGCATGATCAAGGCGATGGCCGTCATTGGAATCAGTCGTGCAAACATAGCGATACCTTCGACGCCATTACGCGTCTTTCAAAGTGAATGGAGTATGCCTCGCGCAAAACCACACGATTTGCCGGATTTCGACTGCCTGCAGCGAAACATTACCAGCCCGAGTATCCAGCAAGAGGCAGTGCGGCTCTGTACGCTTTCCCACACGGCCAGCAGACTCTTCTTGTCCGCCAAAGCGAGCTTCCGTACATCAAAAATCGGGAAGCAGGAGGATGATGCTGTCATTCGTAACCGGAGGTTCCATTAATGTTCAAAACATGCTGATTGCTGCCGTGATCATTATCTTCACGGCAGCAGCAATATTCATTTTCTTCAAGTTCAGAGGTCGAAAGGAGACGCCAGGACAGTCGATCCTGCGTTACCACGGCGTACTGGATTTTCGCTACGACAGTGCAATCGGCCTGCTGCCAGACCCCACGATCACCAGGGACAATCACCACGATTCAGCACTGAACGGGCATGCACTGTTCCCGGCAATGCTCGCCGCGATTTACGGCAAAGAGCCGTCCATCACGTTCGACGGCTACACCCACCGTGCGGGTGAGATCGATGAGCAGTTTGCGGCGACAGCCTGCGGCGCGAACCGCGCCGACGTCCGGGTATACGTACTGCTCGACCAGCTCGCCGAAAGCGAGAGTTGAACGACAGCCGTCAGGACTGCAGCGCTGCCAGCACCCGCTCCTTGCGGAACGGCGCCCTGCGCAAGCGTACCCCCGTCGCATCAAAAATCGCATTCGCTACGGCGGCAATCATGGGTTTGTGGCTGGTTTCGCCGGCCCCGTAGTGCGGCAGGTCCGGACGCTGGGGGTTGGGGTCGCCGTTGACGAGCACGATGTCGATCGCTTCCGGCGTGTCGGAGTAGCGCATGCTGGGATGCGAGGTCCAGTCGACACTGGTGACCTTCTCGTTGTCGAACTGCACTTCTTCCCACAATGCACGACTCAGGCCATGCAGCATGCCGCACTCGATGGTGTGCTTGAGGCCCATGGGATTGATGGCCAGCCCGCAGTCGTGGGCACAGACCAGGCGCTTTACCCACACGTGGCCGGTGTCGCGATTGACCTCCACATCGGCGATGACTGCCACCACGGTATTGGTGCGGAAGGTGTAGCCAATGCCGCGCCCGCTCTGGATGGGGCCGGCCACCTGCGGTTTGGGCGCAGGCCGCGACTCCCAGCCGCCGTAGGCTTCCACCGCTGCGCGCAGCACGGCGAGTGAACGGGCGCGACGAAATACATTGTCTTCCATGCTGGCTTCAATCAGTTCCAGGCGGAACTCGGCCGGATCACGGCGCGCCGCTGCCGCCAGCTCGTCGATGAAGGCTTCGAAAGCAAAGGTTACCTGCGGGCCATTCGGATCGCGCAGGTTGCCGGTGCGCAGCGGTGTTTCCCATACCATTGGCAGCGCCACCACATGCGTGGCGAGGCGCTGGTGCGGAATGCCGTACTGCACGGACGGCGTTGCGGTGGCACCTGCTGCCGTCATGGCGGGACGCCGGCCCATCAGCTGCGCGATCAGCACGGTGTCTGGCTCGTTGTAGCCCAGGTGGCTGTAGTCGACGGAGCGGGCTTCGTAGTCGAGCGCCACGAGCTTGCCGTTGGCATCGAGGCCGCCACGCAGCTTGAAGGTATAGGCCGGCCCTTTGGTGTCCCAGGCTGTTTCCTCGTGTCGCATCCACTGCAGGCGCACCGGCCTGCCCAGTTCGTGGGCGAGAAACGCGGCCTCGAAACCGGCATCGTCGGATGCGGTGCGACCATAGACCTGCGGACCATCCATGTAGACCACGCGTACGTGTTCGCGTGGCAATCCGAGGAACGCCGCCACGCCGATGCGCAGGCCATAGGTCTTCATGTCGTTCGAATAGATCGTCAGCTGATTGTCGGAAGGATCGGCCAGTGCAAAGGCAGGACCTATGGCCGTGTGCCCCTGGAACGGCACTTCGTATTCGGCTTCAAGAATCTGCGCCGCGCTGCTGAAAGCGGCAGCAGGATCACCCGTGAGCCTTGGCTCCGAGCTGGAGCTTGGCGTGGCAGCACGCATGTAATCAAACAGGTCGCTGGAAGCCGGGAACGGCGCTGCTGCCGGCGGCGTCCATTCAGCCTTGAGCTGCTGCGCGGCCTGGATGGCCTGCTCTTCACGTTCGCAGACCACGGCCACGTAGTTGCCACGGCTCACCACGCGCACGAAGCCGGGAATGCTGGCGACCGAGGCTTCATCGATACTGCGCAAACTTGCTCCTGCCACCGGCGGCCGCACATTGCGCGCGTGCAGCATGCCCGGCACTTTCATGTCCACGGCCCAGGTGAGGGAACCATCGACCTTGGCGGGAATGTCGTAACGCTGCAGCGGCTGGCCAACCACGCGCAACTCTTGCACAGGTTTGATGGCAGCTGTACCGGTGGTGGCATTGATGTTGGCGCCGGTGAGTGCCACATCGAAGCGCTGGCCGCCGACGAGCTCGGCGTAGCTCACCGCTTTGCCGGCATCCGCCCGCGCGCTGACCACACCATTGCTCGCCGTGAGTCCGGCGACCGGGACCTGCAGGCGTTCGGCGGCAAGCTCCAGCAACACGCGCCGCGCTTCGGCCGCGACGCGGCGCATCGGCCAACCGTCGGTTTCGATGGCATCAGAGCCACCCGAGCCGCCCTGGTCCGGTGTCGTATCAGTACTGCCCATGATCAGACTGGTCTGGTCAAAGGCCATGTCAAGCTCGTCGCACATCATTTGGCGGAACGCGGTACCCGTGCCCTGGCCACCATCGGTCTTGCCCACAAAAAAGGTAGCGGTGTTGTCGGGGTGGATGACGATCCAGGTATCGAGTTGCAGAAAGTCGGGATCGGGGTAGGGCCCCGCAGCAAGCGCCTGCGCCAGCACGCGGGCGCCAGGCACAGTGCCCAGGCCAAGGCTCAGCACCAACGCACCCGATGAGGCGAGGAAGTGGCGGCGCGAAGTGGAGGGGTTGATCCGGAGCAGCGCGTCTTCGATGGCTTGTGGCAGCTGGAGTGTCGTGCTCATCACACCACCTCCTGATCATTGCCGGCGCCATTCACTACCCGCTTGATCGCTGCCTGAATACGGTAGTAGGTCATGCAGCGGCACAGGGCACCTTCCATGCCTTCCCGGATCTCGGCATCGCTGGGCTTTGGATTGCGGTCGAGCAGCGCCTTGGCCGTCATGATCTGGCCATTCTGGCAATAGCCGCACTGCGGCACCTGCTCATCGATCCAGGCCTGCTGCAGGGGATGCAGGCTGCCATTCTGTGCCAGGCCTTCGAGTGTAGTGACGGCGCCGCTCACGGCGGAGGCAGGCAGCAGGCAGGAACGCACGGCAACGCCATCGATGATCACGGTGCAGGACCCGCACTGGCCCAGACCACAGCCGAAACGCGGGCCACGCAGCCCCAGGTCATTGCGCAACACATACAACAGTGGTGTCGACGGGTCGATATCCACTTCGTGAACTGCACCATTGACGTTCAGTGAAACGACACTCATGGCATGCCCTCCGTTAAGCAGGAGCCAACCGTAACCCAAAGACCCGGGGCTCGGCTACTGTCGTTACTCTGCAGGCCCTGGTGCCGCGTGGGCGGGATTGCCCAGAAAAGCCTCATCCGTCAGCGCGTGCAGGAATGCCAGCAGATCGTCGATGTCGCGCTGCGTGTACTCATAGCCCACCAGCAGCGGATCGCGCAGCGGACTGGCGTCGTTGCCGTCGCTGACCGCCTTGCCGCGCAGGGCGTAATGCGTGGTCAGCACCTCCTCCAGCGTAGCGATGGAACCGTCATGCATGTACGGCGCGGTCACGGCGATGTTCAGCAAGGTGGGCGTGCGGAACTTGCCCTCGTCGGCCGGGTTGTCGGTGACTTCGCGCAGGCCGGGATTGGCGACGGGATAAGCGCCTTTGCCGTCGAGGTTGTAGAGGCCGGTGTTGTGGAAGCCCACCTCCTCGAAGGGCAGACGCAGGTGCACCAGGTTGTCGGTGAAGTTGAGGCCGCCATGGCAGTGATAGCACTCGAACTGCTCACTGAAGAACAGCGACTCGCCGCGCACGGCAGCTTCCGACATTGCCTCGTGTTCGCCCAGGTACTTGAACCGGTAATAGGGCGCATTGAACGACAGCAGGCTGCGCTCGAACGACGCCAGCGCCTTGGTAAGGGTAACGAGGCTGATTGGCGCGGCGGCATCGGGAAACGCCGCGCGAAACAGTGCCGGGTACTCGGCATCGGCTGCCAGTCGGCCCAGCAACAGTTCCTCCTTGCCCTCCATGCCCATTTCCACCGGATGGGCCCCGAAGATCGGCACCAAGGCCTGCGTTTCCAGCCTGGTCAGCAAGGGATTGGCCCAGGTGAGGGTGGGCAGATAGGCCAGATTCACCAAAGCCATGGCACTGCGCACGCCCGCTTCGCCCGTGATGCCTGGGGAGGTGGCACGGCCATCCGTGAAGGCTTTTTCCTGCTGGTGGCAGCTGCCACAGGACAGCGATTCATCGAAGGAAAGACGCTTGTCGTAGAACAGCAAGCGACCCAGCGCCACCTTGGCCTGCGTCATCGGATTGTCGTCAGGCACGCGCGGTCGTGGCACCCAGGCCGGCAGTTGCCATTCATAATCCACTACCTCATCGGCGCCCGCCGCAAAACCGGCGGCAAGCACAAGCAGCAAAAGACCTGGCAGACGGCGCACGGTCATTTCACGCTGAACAGTTTCTGGCCAGAGCCATCCAGCCCAAAGCCGCGAAAGACGTCGGCGCATTCCGGGTCAGTCACCCCCGACATGCAGCCCGGTGAGGTCTCGGGTGTATTGACCGTCACATCACTGAACTGCAGCAGGTCGGCAAGGTCCACGACAACGCTGTCGGTCGCCGCATCGAACTCCGGGAAGCTTGCCGACACCAGGTTGGGATTGGCGCAGGTTGCGGTGGGTGCAGCAGTGGATGCGGCCGATGCGCAGCCGGTGCTGCCCAGGTGGACCAGGAAGCCGCCAGCGCCGCCGTGGCCACCCGCAGCCGCTGCGTCATGCCTCATCATGCCACCGCCCATACCACCACCCATGCCACCGCCCATGCCAGCCAGATCAACCTTGAAGAAGCGGTAGCCGCCCTGCCAGTTCCAGAACATCGCGCTGAGGTTCAATGGCGATGCCGCCAGCAGGTTGTCGGCGTGGTTCAGCGCAAACGGCAGGCCCAGGGTGAACTGCAGGCCGCGATAATCACCATCGGGCACGCTGCCGCGGACGCTCAGGTTGGTGGGCGCATTGCCGTTCTGGCAGGGGCCGCTACCGTCTTCGAAGTCCAGCAACACGACATCCTGATACTGCCAGATCCCATCCTGTTCCAGGGTCAGTGGCACGGCCTTGCCCTCGGCATCCAGCAGCGCGACGGCAGACAGGTACAGGCGGAAGTCAGCAGGCATGATGCTTGCGGCAGACGTACCCACTGCGCTATAGCTTTCGCCGCAAGCAAACGGCGCGCCGCCGACTTCGGCAGCGAACCGGAGCTCCACGTTCTGGTCAGCATGGGCTGGCAGGGCCAGGCTGCAGCCGACTGCCAGCAGTGTGGCGAGGAAGGTTCGGGTTTGCGCTTGAATCAGAATCATGCCAATTACCTCGGTGGAGGGATGAAAGGGCTACTTTGCCAATTCTATTCCTGTCCTGCCGGCAGGGCCTGCGGCAATTTGTCGCAAGACCCCGCTTCGTGGTAACGCAGAGCTGCCGTATACTGGGGCCCATGACTACCAGACTCCTGCGTTCCAGCTTCCTCTTCTCCCTGCTCACAGCCCTGCTGTTCCTGCAGAATGCAGCCTTCGCCCACAATGCCCTCACAGGTTCCGTGCCCAGTGACGGCCAGACTTTGAGCGCACCGCCTGCTGTGCGGCTCGAATTCAACGGCGCCGTCAGCCTGCTGCGGCTCAGCGTGACCGGCGCGGACGGCGAAGTGGACATCGGCTTCGCGCCGCGTGCGGATGCAGCTGCTCTGCACGAGGTGGCCTTGCCGGCACTGGCGGAAGGTCGCTACGTCGTTGACTGGACCGTGCTTGGCGCCGACGGCCACCGCATCAGCAAGAGTTTCAGTTTTACTGTCGATGCCACGGCGCCTGCTGAAGGCACCAGCAGCACCGAGTAAGCGCCATGTCCATGGACTGGGGCTCCTGGGAGCTGGCACAAGTCCTCGTCAAGATCGCTGTCTATGCCTGCATGGCCGCCGCTACGGGAGGCATGCTGGTACTGTGTCTGCTGCAACGTGCAGTAACCGCAGTCGAGGCGCAGAGCAGCACGACACTCCCTCCACAATGGTTCCTGCAACAGCGGCACGCACTGCTGCACCACATCGCGCTTGCATCGGCAGAAGGCCTGCTCGCAACAGTCCTGCTGTTCCTGCTGCAGGTCGGTTCCGTCAACGAGGCGGACCTCGCAGGCATGTTCGATCCCCTGATCATCCGCATACTGGCGGCAACCCCGGTCGGTGTGGGCATGGCCTGCAAGTTCGCCGGCTTTGCCCTCACCCTCGTGGCGGTGCTGACCGTGGTGAGCAAAGGTTCGCGCGACTCAGCCAGTGCGCTGCCGCACTGGCTGCTGGCGGTGAGCTGCCTGACCCTGCTGCTGTTTGCTGCATCGTTTGCCGTGCTGGGCCACACCGCCGTGCTGGGCTTGCCGGTGCGACTGGCAACCGGCGTGCATGTGGCCGCCGTACTGCTGTGGATTGGCGCCTTGCTGCCGCTGCGGCGCCTGAATGCGGCGGGCCCGCTGGTGGTGGTGCAGCCACTGCTGCGCAGCTTTGGTGTGCTCGGCTGGGTTCTGGTTGGGGCCTTGCTGCTGGCTGGCGGCGTGCTGCTCTTCAACCTGCTGGAGGACCCGGCAACCCTGCTTACCACCACCTATGGGCTGCTGCTGCTGGGCAAACTGCTGATGGCGGGCTGCCTGCTGGCGCTGGCGGCGCTGAACAAATTCCGTCTGGTGCCGGCTCTCACCGAGCAGACACGCGCACCTTTGCAGATCTCCATCGGGTTTGAGTTGCTGCTGGCGCTGACGATCATCGTGTTGACCGCCATGCTGACGACTCTCACCGGAGCCTTCCAGCCTGACGGCGTCCACTGATTCAGCCTGAACCGAAAAAGCTCACGCCTGCATCGCCGCTGATGTTGACGGTATCCGTGGCTGACTAGGGAGCGCGGGCGTCGCGGTCGGCACCCACATCCTCTTGCCACGCCGCCAGCAAGGCACGCAAGCGACTTGCCACACCCTGGCTGCTGTTGGTCAGGTCGTTGCGCTCACCCATATCCTCACGCACGTTGTAGACGAAGAAGGACTGCGGCCCCTGCTGCACGAACTTGTAGTCACCACTGCGCACGGCACTGGTGGTACCGGCGCTCCAGAACAGCGTGCGCTCCACCTGCGGGGAGCTCCCCGAGACGATGGGCAACAGGTCGATGCCTTCCGGTGCGTAACCCGCGGGCAGCGTGGCGCCGGCCTGTGCCAGCATCGTCGCCGTGAAATCCATGGTGATGCCGACCTGGCCGGTGACCTGCCCTGCCGGAATCACACCGGGCCAGCGCATGATGGCAGGAACCCGGATACCACCCTCCCACACCGAGAATTTGCGGTTGAACAGCGGCGCATTGCGCGACAGCCATTCGCCGCCGTTGTCATTCGTGAAAATCACCAGCGTGTCATCGGTCAGACCTGCGGCATCGAGTGCCTGCAGCACCTGGCCGATGCCGGTGTCGGCATGTTCCAGCATCGCCACATAGTCGGCGCGGGTGCTGGTGTCGTCTTCCCAGGGCTGCAGGTGCGCTGCGTTGCGCACGGCCACGCTGGGTTCACCGGGACGCTGGTAGGGCCAGTGCGCGGCGTTGTACTGGATGGACAGGAAGAAAGGCTCGCCGGCATGTTCCTCGATGAAGCGCACCGAACGCTCGGTGATGAGGTCGGTCATGTAGCCTTCTTCAGCAATCGGCTGGCCATGCTCGTACAGATCCGGGTCACCGCCACCATCGGTGTGCTGGTAGAAATCGATGTAGCCGGCCTTGAAGCCGAAGAAATAATCGAAGCCGTGCGCTTCGGGGCTTTGCTCCGGCGCGTAACCAAGATGCCACTTGCCGATGAGGCCGGTGTTGTAACCGGCGTCTTTCAGCAGGCGCGGCAGCGAATGTCCTTCGGCGTCCAGGCCAAGGCCATTGGAGTTGGCCGGGTGCGTCAACGGCGCATCGATGCCGTAGCGTTGCTGGTAGCGGCCCGTCATGAGGCCGGCACGCGTGGGCGAGCAGGTCGGACCGTTGGAGTAGAAGTCGGTGAAGCGCACGCCATCGCGCGCGAGCTGGTCCAGCACCGGCGTGCGGATGTCGGGTGCGCCGTAACTGCTGAGATCGCCGTAGCCGACATCGTCGGTCATGATGAAGATGATGTTGGGACGTTCGGGTTGGGCCTGCAGGGCGGCGCTGCAGAACAGCGCGCAGGCGAGTAAGGGATAGCGGGGCATGGCGGCTCCTTGTTGTTATTGTGGACGCGGTCCGTTTTTCCGCATTGTGCCCCGCTGTGGCCATACGTCAACCCCGGAGAACAACTGCACGCTGGATGCCAGACAGGGATTCATTTTGGCCTTCACCTTGGCTAGTCTGTCGGCAGCAACCCCCAACCCGGACCGGAGCAACCATGAACAAGGACAAAACGATTCTTGCGGCGCAGTCCCCATCCCAACCCTTGCTGAGCATCGATCGCCGCCGCCTGCTGGGTTCAGCGGCCGTTGTGCTCGGCGGATTGGCGACGCAGCAGGCCCGCGCGCAGGTGCCTGCCAACGGTGCCGAACTGGATACACTGCATTTCCCGGGTTTTCGTGCCCAGCGGCTTGAGGTGAACGGCGTGGGCATCCACACGCTGGTGGGTGGCGAAGGTCCGCCGGTACTGCTGCTGCACGGTGCGCCGCAGTCACACCTGTCCTGGGCCGAAGTGGCGGTGACACTGGCGCAGCACTATACCGTGGTGGCCACGGACCTGCGCGGCTATGGCTGGAGCAGCAAGCCGGAGGGCGGTGAGAACCACATCAATTATTCCAAGCGCACGATGGCGCAGGACCAGGTGGACGTGATGCAGGCACTCGGCCATGACCGCTTTCATCTGGTGGGCCATGACCGCGGCGGCCGCGTGGCGCGTCGTCTTGCCATCGATCATCCGGAGCGCGTGCGTACGCTCACGGTACTGGACATCGTGCCGGCCCATTATCTCTACGCGAATGTCACGCGCCAGTTCGTCGATGCCTACTTCCACTGGTTCCTGTTCATCCGGCCAGCACCGTTTCCGGAAAACGTCATCGCCAGCACCGGCATGTTCATCGGCGGCGGTCCCGGCGACACCGGTGCGGCGTGGGCGGAGGTTTACAAGGACCCCGCCGCGATCCACGCCATGTGCGAAGACTACCGCGCCTCGGCCGGCATGGACCTGGAGATCGACGCCGCTGACCTCGCCGCCGGCAAGCGCATCGAGTGCCCGCTGAACGTGCTGTGGGGCGACAATGCCGCGATGGGCCGGCAGTACGACGTGCTCGGCATCTGGCAGCAGGAAGCCACGCGTGCCGAAGGCAAGGCCATGCCAGGAGGCCACTCGTTCCAGATGGACAGCCCGGCGGAGACGGCGGCAGAACTGCTGCGCTTTTTTTCAGCTTCTGCCTGAACCATGAGCAGCAGCACACGCTGCTGCAACAACAAAAACAATAACAGAGGGGAATGGCATGAATAGTCAGTCAAGCGCACGCATGCTGGTACCAGCACTGCTGCTGGCCATGGCCAGCATGGCCCAGGCGCAACCGGACTTCAGCGGTGCGTGGACAAACTACCGGGGGCCGGCAAATGTCGCCGGAGGCCCGCCCCCGGCAGCAGCCCAGCTGCAGCTGAAACCCGAAGCCCAGGCGGCGGCAGCTGCCTACCGGTCGCTGATCGACGGCACCAACCACGGTCCCGGCAACTCCTGTGTGGGCTATGGCATGCCCGAGTCCATCCTGAATGCGGGCGGCGGCTATCCCATGGAAATCATCCAGCGCCCGGATCAGGTGCTGATCGTGAACGAACTGCACAGCGAGTTGCGGCGCGTTTATCTGCCGGACGCCGCGCGCGACCCGGCGAGCTTCTTTCAGGAACGCAATGGCTATTCAACCGGGCGCTGGGAAGGCGAGCGCCTCATCGTGGAAACCACGCGCCTGAAAACCCAGGTGGACACGCGCTATCCGCACAGCCATGAAGCAACAGTCCGTGAGGAGTACTACTTCGATGAGCCCCAGCCGGACGGTACCCGAGTGCTGGCTGCCGACATCGTGGTGGAGGATCCGCTGTGGCTGGAGGAACCCTACAAGGTTACGCGGCGCTGGCAGGCGCTGGCGGACTACCACGTCCTGAGCTACGAGTGCACCGAGCCGAAGTGGCTCGATGAAATGGAACAGCTTTACGAGCAGGCGGGGCTGGAGATGGTGCAGGAATGATTCAGTCTTCCAGCTCCGCCATCAGTTCCACGATGCCGTCCACGATGCCTTTCTCGGCGCAGCCCTGCTGCAGGCGCGAGGACAGCACTTCGAAGGTGTGGTAACCAAACGCAGCGTCGTGCGGCACGTAGCCGGAATTGGCCATGCCATTGGCGAGCGTCACCAGCATGGTGTGCTTGTACGGCGATTCCGCTTTCAGGCGCATGGCGATGGGGTTGAAGATCTCGGCATTGACGGCGCCCAGTTGTACGTCACCCAGGCGCAGCAGTCCGAGGTTGAACTCGACCTGGTCGCCATCCTCATAGGTGCCAGGCGAGCCCTCACGCCCGGTGTCGAGGCGCCGCCGGCCGGGGCAGGTCAGCGCGCGCTGCACGCCACCGATCGCCACTTGCGTGTGTGGCCGTTCGAGCCCGGCGCGGCGCACGTGCAGCACTTCCTCGCCCAGCATCTGGCCCATGCTCAGCTGGATCTGGCGCTGCTCTTCCATCAGGCGTGCCACCTCGGGATCACTGCGATCCAGACCCATGCCACCCGGCAGCATGGTGTTGCTGATGTCCTCGCCGCGGCTGGCGTAGTCCTCGATGCGGATGCGGCGCAGGTCGTAGGTCTGCTGGAAGAAGATCGGGTTCTGGTCACCGGCAGCACCGAGTGACCACACGGCTACGGCATCGTTGCCCAGCGCGCGCTCGATGTAGCGCGAGGACGCGCCGGGAATGTCACCGCTGACTTCGTCGAGCTGGCCCGAGATCACCGCGTGCACGGCATAGTTGTAGTAGACGGCGATGGGGTCGCCCTGCAAGGTGTCGAACGACAATACGGCGACGGTCTTGTCGGAGGGCCCGGCGTAGTTGGGGCCTTCCCCCCAGCGACCCGTCTCGGGCTTCACCATCGTGCGGTTGATGTTGATGTAGGACACACCCGTGCCCCAGGCCATACGTGCGGGCTGCAGCCGGGCCGCAGCGTCGCGCACGCTCTGCACCACTTTGTCGGCGTAATCCGGCGCATTCTGGCGCGGCACGCTGTGCGTGTGCGTGGCGCTCAACAGCAACTGTGCTGCAGGTATGTCCAGCTCCTGCTCCACGCGCGTGGCGACTTCACGCCACAAGTCGGTGGGGATGGCGCCGGCATCCAGCGTGACGAGGGCGGCGCGGGTGTCGCCGTTGTCCAGCACGATGGCGCGCGCAAAGATCGGGTCGTTGATGCCGAGATAGTTTGGCGGCAAGGCGTCGGCAGCCGGTGTCAGGTCGACCCTGGCAGCACCCACTTGCAGATCAGCGGCTGCAGCAGTGGCGGCAAAGCAACAAAACAACAGCGGCAGCAGTCGACGCATGGAAGGTTTCCTCTGGAAATCAAGGTTGGCGTTCAGCGAGACTGCTTGCGAGCACCCGCTTCATTTCGGCATAACCGGCGCGGTTGGGATGCACGCCGTCGTTGCCGTAGTCGCTGCGCAGTGCGCCGTTCGCATCAGCCAGTGCCGCGAAGTAATCGATGTAGACAAGGCTGTTTGCTGCGGCATAGTCGCACAGCCACTGGTTCAGCTCATTGATGACGGGACGCGGATCCAGCCCGGGACGCCAGTCAAACACAGCGGCCGGTGGGATGCTGGCGAGCATTACTTCGATGTCGTGGGCGCGTGCCAGTTCCACCATGGACATGAGGTTGTCCTTCACATCCTGCAGCGTGGCAGGTCCGGTATTGCCGGCTACGTCGTTGGTCGCGGCCATGATGTGCACGATGCGCGGCTGCAGCGCGATGACATCGGCGCGGAAGCGCAGCAGCATCTGCGGTGTGGTCTGGCCGCCGATGCCGCGATTTACATAAGTACCTTCGAACAGCGCAGGATCGCCCAACAACCAGTTCTCCGTGATGGAATCGCCCATGAACACCAGCTCCGGGCGCGCGCCACTGGCCAGCACGGCCTCATTGGCGG
This sequence comes from Pseudohongiellaceae bacterium, assembly GCA_044338855.1. Classification (GTDB taxonomy): domain Bacteria; phylum Pseudomonadota; class Gammaproteobacteria; order Pseudomonadales; family Pseudohongiellaceae; genus CAILUG01. Next base: position 20,210 of record JBIIWP010000014.1, read on the forward strand.
CGCGGAAACGGCAGCGGTTGGCCCAGTCCTGCTGCGCACCCAGCCCGCGGCCGGCTGCATTGAAGGCGGCGAAATCCGGGTTCTGCACCAGCCGCTGGATGTCGTCAGGGCCGAGTGTGCGTGATTCCATGAACAGGTCGGTGAGCAGGCTGCGCACACTGTCCGGCATCGTGGCTGCCGGTGGACAAGGCTCGGCAACGATGCCGACAGGGACGGCGTCAGCGGCGTGCACGAGGGGGGACAAACTCAACAGTACCGTGCAGTAGGCACGGGTCAGGCAACGCAGCATAAAGTTCTCCGGCGCAACTACTCGTCCTGCGCTGATGGCGCGGCCAGTGCTTCCAGCCGCTCCAGCCAGGTTTCTTCCATGCACTCGTAGGGCTGAACCCAGCCAAAGGGCGATGGTGTCCATTCCAGCCGGTATTCCAGCGGCTGCGCCAGCCACTGGGCATCGCGCACCACGGTGTCGGCGATCAGGCGCGGCGTGCCATCCGCGTCCTGCGTCAGGCTGAAGCGTTCGGTGATGACCGTGTTGGCGCTATGGGGGAAACGCGAATCGACCATGGCCTGCAGGCGTGTAGTCTCGACCACCAGCACCTCACCTTCCCAGCGTCCCCGCGAATAGCCCTGGCGCGACGGGAAGATGCTGGCATCCGGTACGTTGCGGTCGCCGAGAAAAATGCGGCGCGTTTCGCTGAGCCATTCGCTGATCAAGGTCAGCTGGTCCGGCTTGTGGATGATCTCGAGCGGGTAGCCGCCACCGCCCATCATCATCTCCGGCATGCCGTGGGTAACACACCACAGCGTCGGGTTCTCGCCCACGGGATCGACCAGCGCGCGATAGGCAGTCACCAGCTCGCGCCCTGCTGCAGTCAAGGGCACTTCAGGATAACCCTGGGCGCTGGTCATCGGCCGGCTTGCCAACTGCCAGACGCCGCTGAAGTCGGGCTGGGCGTTCGCTGCCGCCGCCGCCAGTGACAGCAAGGTAAAGGACACAAAGGTAAGGCTGCGCCACATGACTGAAAGATTCCTCGCGCTTGTGTGCCGCATCAACGGCAGGAAAAACTTTCGGCACGCGACGGATCACCACCGTCGTAGCGCGCCACCAGCGGATACGGGCACAAGGGCCGCGACACGCCGGGGAAGGCCTTGCCGGTAGCAGTAACGAGATCCGGCGCCTTGTCTTCCTCCACCCATTGCTGGATCGCCGTGAGCAGATCGAACTCGTCGGTGCTCTGGCCGCCGCCGCAATGCGCCATGCCGGGAATCATGAACAGACGCGCCCACTCCTGAGGGCCTTGTGCGTCGCGCGGCGTCAGCTTGCCGTACCAGTCCAGCAGCGGACCCGCCCACATCGCCTGGTCACCCAGGCCGAGGTAGGCGATGAGCTTGCCGCCACGTCCGGCGAACGTGCTGTGCAGCGTGGCAACCGCATCGTTGATCGCGGCGGTCTCCACTGTTGCTGCCATGCCGGTGTCGAAATCAAAGCTCAGCGGATCGAGCTCCGGCTGCATCGGCGTGAGGATGTAGTTGCGCAGCGTGTCGCGTCCCAGCGAGGCATTGGCCGGCGGGTTGCTGCCGTTACCAAGGTGCATGCCACGCCAGGTGGGCTGGGCAATGCCGGTATCGTAGAAGGTGTGGCCATACAGCGATTCGCCCTGCGAATTGCGCGCGCCGCCAATGATGTCCTTGAGTGCCGTCACCTGTGTGTGCGACAGGCACTGTTCCGGGCCGGGTGCCGTAGCGCTGCTGCACTCCAGTTCCACGGGATCGAAGGCGCAGGCCTGGAAGTCGTTGATCATGCCATCAGCAAGACCATCCAGCGCATCGCAGCGCAGCAGCACACCGTCGGCCACGGCCTGCAGTTGCCCATCCGTGAACAGCTGCGAGGTCAGCGGCTGGCCGCTGGCATCGCGTGGCGCATGCTTGGTCACGGTCTGCAGACTCCAGATCTGGTTGACCACGAGACGCGAGAGATTGAACGCGGCATTGCCGGCCACCACACCATCAAATTCAAGTGGCAGGCGCTGCGCGGCCAGCATGGCCTCGCGACCGCCGGTGGAGCAGCCCATGAAGTACGAGTAGTCGGGCTTGCGGCCATAGTAGCTTTCGACCAGCGCCTTGGCTTCGTGCGTGGTGCGTGCCACGGCACCGTAGGCGAAGTCGTTGCGTGCCTGCTGGTCTACGCCGAAGCGCGAGTCGATGGCGCTGGTGCCACGATGGCCGCCGTCGCTCGACACCACCGCAAAGCCGCGTACCAATGCTGAAGGTGCCCCCGCCACGTTACCGAGCGCCGGCGTAATCGCACCGTTCATGCCGCCACCGCCCTGGAACAGGAAGCGGCCGTTCCAGTCGAGCGGCAGGCGCAGTTCGAAGCCGGTGCCGTAACTGAGGGTGTCGATGCCGGATTCGCGCGGATCCAGTACAACCTGGAAGCGGCAATGCGCCGGCAGTTCCGTGGTGGCACCACCGGGGCCGCTGGGCACCGGACCCGCGACAATCCATTCGGCCAGATCGACACGGAACTCGGGTGTAGAGAGCTCAGCCAATGCGGCACAGGCTGCTGGAGCATCCGGCTCGGCGGCGACGGCTGGCTGGCTCAGGCACAAGAGGAACAGGCTGCTGCTGCACAGCTGCAGCACGGGCGTGAGGTGTTTCATCGCGGGTTCCCCCTGGCGTGGCGACGACCGATCAGTGCCGGCCGGTTCTGGTGTTGGCTTAAATCTAGCCTAGTTGCAAACGTTTGCAAAGCCGGCGAGCATGCCTCCGCACCGCCAACCGGAGAACTCCCGATGCGCCTCGCCCGCCTGCTCGCCCTGCTGGGTCCCTGTCTGTTCAGTATCCACGTGCATGCCCAGGAACCGCAGTGGGTGGCCACCTGGGGCACTGCTACGGCATTGGCTGTGATCGAGTTCCCGTCGTGGGTACAGCCGCCACCGGCGGATACGCTGCCACCCGATCCGCCACCGTCGCCCGTGGTACCGGTGCCGCCAACCTTTGCCGACCAGAGTGTCCGCATGGTCCTGCGCGCCAGCGTGAGCGGTTCGCAGTTGCGGCTGCAGTTTTCCAACGCACTGGGTACTCCCCCCACGCAGCTTGGTGCCGTGCACGTAGCGCTGCACACGGGCGATGGCGCAATTGCTGCCGGCAGCGACCGCAGCGTGACTTTTGGCGGCAGCGCGAGCGTTACGCTGCATCCCGGCGCGCTCGTGGTGAGTGATCCCGTCGATCTCGCACTGGCGCCGCTGACGGAAGTGGCCGTGTCGGTCTATCTGCCTGAAAGCTCCGACACGCGCTCGTTCCACGAACTCGGGCTCAACACTACGTATGTCGCCACCGGCAACACGGTGGACGCTGCCAGTTTCACAGTGAGCGACACCAACCGTTCGTATTTCTGGCTCACCGGGATGGAAGTGCTGGCGGCGCCGGGCAGCGGCAGCCTTGTGGCCTTCGGTGATTCCATTACGGACGGCTATTCCACCACTCCCGACCAGCACCGCGCCTGGCCGGCACTGCTGGCACAGCGGCTGCAGGCCGACCCTGCCACGGCGGGTCTCGGCGTGATCAACATGGGCATCTCCGGCAATCGCGTGCTGCGTGATCTCGTGGGCAGCAGCGCGCTGACGCGCTTCGACCGCGACGTGCTGGCACGCGGCGGCGTGCAGTGGCTGCTGCTGCTGGAAGGCATCAACGACATCAACTTCACGGCGCTGCCGGGCGTACCGGTGAGCCAGCAGACTTCGGCGGAGGAACTCATCGAAGGTCTGTCACAGCTGGTGCAGCGCGCCCATGCACGCGGCATCAAGGTCATGGGCGGCACGCTGCTGCCGATGGGTGGCCTGTGGCTGCATAACCCGCAAACAGAAGCGCTGCGCCAGGCCGTTAATACGTGGATCCGGGAAAGCGGCAGCTTTGATGCCATGATCGATTTCGACGCCCTCATGCGTGATCCGGCCAATCCCGAGCGCCTGCACCCGGATTACGACAGCGGCGACTTCATCCATCCCAATGATGCGGGCAATGCGGCCATGGCCGCAGCCATCGACATCAGCGTGTTTGCGCGCTGAAAGCCGCTTCGCCGCACCAGTCAGGCTGCTACCATCAACGTATGAACAAACCTCGCAAAAGCACCACCATGGCAGACCTCGCACGCCTCGCCGGCGTACATGTGTCCACCGTGTCGCGCGCGCTGGGCGACAGCCCGCTGGTGGAACAGGGCATGCGCGAACGCATACTCGGCCTGGCACGCGAGCATGGCTATGTTGCCAACGCCGCCGCGCGCAACCTGCGTGCCGGCCGCACCGAAACGCTCAGCGTGGTGATCCCGCTGGCACACGAGCGCGAACAGGTGCTCACGGACCCCTTCTTCGCCAACATGCTGAGCCATCTGGCTGACGCCATCACGCGCCGCGGCTACGGCATGCACCTGCAGAAAGTGCTGCCGCCGATGCAGGGCTGGTTGCAGCGCATCATTGCCGAGCGCCGCTCCGACGGCATCATCGTGATCGGCCAGAGTACCGAACATGAAACCCTGCAGCAGGCGGCACGTACTGCCACGCCGTTCGTGGTGTGGGGCGGGCAACTGCCAAAGCAGCGCTACTGCGCGGTCGGGACCGATAACGTGCAGGGTGGCAGGCTGGCCACGCAGCATCTGCTGGCGCAGGGACGCCGCCGCATCCTGTTTCTGGGTGATCCTGCGATTCCGGAAATCCGCCTGCGCTGTGATGGTTACGAACAAGCGCTGGCGCAAGGCCCTGCCGGCACCGCTGCCCCCACCATCGTGAAGGCACACATGACACCCGATGCAGCCAGTACCGCGATGCAGGCGTGGTTGAAGACGGGCAAACCCTTCGATGCCGTGTTTGCGGCCACCGATCTCATCGCCATCAGCGCGCTGCGCGTGCTGGCGGCTTCCGGCCTGCGCGTTCCCGACGCTGTCGCGGTGGTGGGCTTCGATGGCCTGGAGATGGGCGCGCACGTACACCCTACCCTCACTACCGTGCAGCAGGATCTCGCACAGGGCGCGGAATTGCTGGTGGACCTGCTGCTGAAGCGCATCGCCGGGATCGAGGTCAACTCCGTGACCATGCCCGGCACGCTGATTGTGCGCGAGTCCTGCGGCGCTTGAATGGCGCTTGCATGCAGACAGCCACCGTTTGATCATGCACTGGACTGTTGCCAAGCTTGCCCTTGAGGTAATGTGGCCCTGTCGTTCTTCAACCCCGGGGAGCCCGCCATGCGCAAAACAATCGTCTCAACCCTTGCAGGACTCTTGTTTGCCGGCGCAGGGCCCGCATCCGCGCAGCCGGCCGAAGGGGTGCTGCCACCGGACATCCATCCGGTTTCACTGACCCGCTTGCCAGCACTCACACGCAACGACCTCGACGACGAAGGCAAGGCCGTCTACGACCGCATCGTCGGCGATGGCCCCTCTCCCACGACCGGGCCGGTCGGGCTTTCGCTCTACAGCCCGAAGATTGCGCAGATTTTCAGCGACCTCAATGGCTACCTGCGCTACAACGGCGTCCTCAGCCCGCGTCATACCGAAGTAGCGATCCTGGTCGCCGCCTGGGAGATCGAGCAGCAGTACGAGTACTCGGCACATGAACCGGCAGCACTGATGCACGGCGCGCCGCAAGCCGTCATCGACACCATCAAGTTCGACCGCGAGCCGGTGGATCTGAGCCCCGAAGAAACCCTGATCATCAAACTTGGCCGCGCCATCATGCGCGATCACAAAGTGGATTCGGCGCTGTACGCTGAAGCCGAGCAGTTGTTTGGCCGCCGCGGCATTGTCGAGCTGGTGACGGTCATGGGCGATTACGTGATGGTGGGGATGATCCTGACCACCATCGACCAGCAGTTGCCGCCAGACCGGCCGGCGCTGTTGCCGCCGCGCTGATCCCTGAACCCGACTATGCCAGCGTCCGCTACCCAAACCGGAGATCCGACATGAGACATCTTGTTACTGCATTGAGCACCTTTGCCGTGACCGCACTGGTGGGCGCCGCCGCTTCCGCCCACCACAGCCAGGCCATGTTCGACACCACGCAGGAGCTTGTGATTGAAGGCACCGTCACGAAGTTCGACTGGGTGAATCCACACATGTACCTCATCGTCGAAACCATTGGTCCGGACGGCGAGAAAGCGCTGGTGGAAGGTGAAGGCCTCGCGATTACGCAGGCACTGGTCGATGGTCTGCGCCGGGACGCGCTGCAGCCGGGCACACCGGTGGTGATGCGCATGAATCCCAACCGTGGCGGCTGGGGCAAGCAGGTGCGCATTCTCGACGTGACCACCGAAGATGGCGAAATTCATCCCTTCTATTACGCAAGTACCCGCGACCGCACACTGACGCCGGCCACCAGCCTGGAAGGCAAGTGGGCTCCCAATCGCGCAGGAGTTGGCGCAGGTTTTGGCGCTATCGGACGCTTCCCCCTGACACCGGCCGCCCGTGAGGTGCAGGCAAAGATGATCGACGACGGGCTGTGCCTGGTGGAACCTGTCCCTTTCCTCGCCGTACTGGATGAAATGCGCACTATCGAGATAGGCGAAGACGAGGTCGTGATGCATTTTGACAACTCGGGAGACCATGTCCTGCGCACCATTCACATGAATGCCGAGCATCCGGCCGATGTGCAGCCATCGCTGCATGGCCACTCGGTCGGCAGATGGGAAGGCGACACGCTGGTCATCGATACGATCGCCTACGAACCCAGCTCTTCCGGTCTCGGTGGCAGCGTGCCGTCGAGCCCGGGCAAGCAGACGGTCGAACGTCTGTCACTGGCGGAAGGCAACACCCGCCTGCGCTATGAAATTACCGTGACCGACCCGCTGTATCTCGCAGAGCCGGCATCATTTTCGATGCAATGGGACCACCGCCCCGACCTCGAGTTCTCGCCTGCCTCAGAAGCCTGTGATCCGGGCGTTGCCGCCAGGTATCGTGACCACGTGCCGGAGTGAGCGGGCGATTCGGAGCAGTGGCGGGTTTTATCAATCCCCTTTGGTGAGCTCACCAAGCTCGTTCAACCGCAGTTGATTGCCCTCAAAGCAATTGAATTCCTGGATGAAGGAACCGGTGGGTGCGCGGGCGTAGCGCCTTACGCTCCGCCACGGCTCGGTAAGCGCCAGGGGATCGTGCAACTCGTATTCGGCCTTGAAAAAATCCGGTGTGACTTTCGTGAATTTCGAAATCACTTCAAGTTGATCGCTATGCGGTATGCCGGACTGGTCGATCAAGGTATCGCCACGCAAATGGGTGGTTCTGAATACCAGGGTATTGCCTTCCCAATGACCCGTGCTGAAACCCCGGTATCCGTGAATCCAGTCTTCCGGAGGCTGACGGCCATCCAGATAGACGCGCAAGGTCTCTTCATTCCACTCGGCGTACCAATTCAGCTGCGCATCGGTTTGTATGATTTCGCCCGGATACACCAAAGACATTATTCTGGGAAAACCTCCCGGTGCGCATAGTGCAGTCGGATCGTTGGTTACGGCTCCAGCGGCATCTGCCGCTCGCTTGGCATCGTATTTACTTTGGTACTCTGGTGTCAGGGGCGGGCTTTGGGCTGCCGCGCTGGCCGCAGTCGTATCAAAATGAATACCCTTTTCGGCACTGATCCACATGCCGTTGAAGTCGCGCGCGACCTCATCGGTCATGCTGACCGCGTCGGGGTTCAGGCTTGAAACAAAACGACCACTGATTGTTGCCGGCAATCTGTCGGGGCCGTCCGTTATCTGGTCAGGCAACAAGCGACCGGCAAAATCACCGTTCCGCATGGGATGAATAACCGCAGTCAGACTATCGCCCGGACGCAGCGTATCGGCTTTCCAACCTGCTCTGGACAACATGTTTACCGGGTCAAACCCAAGGTCCCAAATGGTTTCTGACCCATCGTTGTTGGCGACCTTCAAGCGAACCGCCGAGTGCGGGTTGGAAAAGCGAAAGCTGACCACTTCGCCTGTCAATTCGACCGGATTCGCCGCGTCATAAATGGCAAAGCTGTGGTGCGCACTGACTGATCCTGTGCAAAGTGCAAGACCAATGCCCACTGCAATAAAAAGATCCGATTTTCTCATTCGCCAAGCCCCGGAATAGTGGAATCCAGATCCGCGATACAACTGGCTTCCTGGATATCGAACTCAAACATACGGTCGTAGAACTTCACATCGACCCACTCACCTTCCCAGTTGACCGGATCAGTCAAAGTGAATTCGATCGCCAGGGTATTGCCGTCATTGAGCATGAAAAACCGTTCCTGCACCCTGCCTTGGTCGCTGAAGGGGATGCCAGCCAATACGAAGTGCTGGGGCATGCCAAATCCAACGGTATCGACATAAAGGGAATCTTCATCCCAATATCCAACGGAATCTCCGTTGTACCCGTCGTTGCGAATGTTCGGATCGATGTGGCCACGGCCATCGGTATAGATGGTCCTGAACTCATTGTTGAATCGATGCACCATATAGACGGCGGTGTTCTGCTGCAGAAACATCAAATTCCCGATGCGCGTCATCAATGCCGGCATACCCGGGGGATAGCAATAAGCGGTTGGATCACCAAAGACTTCTCCAGCGCGGCGTCGCGCCCAGGTTTCGTCATAAATTGCCTGCGCCCGCGGCGTCAACTTGGGCAGAGGAAGAAAATCCCAGACATTCCCGTTGTGATTCTCTGAATGGCGGGGTTCGCGCCGGAACAGCCATACACCCGTCATATCGAATGCCGGTTTATGCAAGGGGTTGGCAATATTGACTGGATCGAGGGCTGCCATGGAGGAACCTTCGTTGACCAATGGCAACGCGGCGGGTGCGTCAACGGCGCTTCTTGCCAACCATTGCGCTCGCCGTTCTTCAAATTCCTGACGCTGCCGGGCTGCAACATCCGCCATGGATTGTCCGGGCTCCGCCGTGGGTTCGCTCCGTTCATCGGCAATGAGGGCTCCAGATGGAGAATCCTGATCTACCGCCAGAACCTGACCGCTTGCCAACGTAACCCAACGCAAAAGACCACCGGGACGGCCTGAGCGCATTGGACGGATTTCTGCGGAAACCACTTCGCCCGGCTCAAGCAGATCACGCCTCCACCCACCTGCCGTCAGATTATTTGTCGCTGCTGCCTCTACTACCCATGTACTGGTCGCACCGGAATCATCCTGGACGGCGATATGAAGCTGCACGTGCGGGTTGCGCCAGATCAGTTGCTGTACTGTGCCGGTGACTGAAATCGAATTATCAGCGTCATAGGCCGCTGCAGAGTGATGCGCAGACAAGTTACCCGAAATGCCTGCAGCGCAGATAACGGCGAGCAGGGCGCAGGCCAATCCCCGAAACCTGCCATTCATTTGTAAAGTACTGCCCATACCATAATTTTTCATATACCCATCCGAGGCGGAGCTGGCGTTCGTGGCATATTACATAAAAGCTTGATGAGACGGTCCATTTTTATGGTTGTCATCGACTACCTTTCCTGGAACTCCAGGAACTCGTAGGTCAGTTCAGTGCAGCCGTGGTTCTCGTAGGGTACGTCGGCTACCAGCAGCGTGTCGGAGCCGATGTACTCATCGCTGAAGTACACCGGGTCGGCGGCCACGTAGCTGCGGTTCAGCGTCATGTTGCCGGTGTCGAGCGAGTAACGTTCCACCACATGCAACTGCTCGCTGTGGCGCAAGGGCGGCACTATTACACCGGACTGGAATCCGAGGGTGTCGACTATCAGCACATCGTTCTCCCAGCGCCCGATGGAATGTCCTGCAGGGCTGGGGGCGATGTTGGCGGGATGCTCATTCAGGTTCATGTGGATCACCCGCTCGTAGCTCACCAACCCATAGTTGATCACGATGCGGTCATCCTCCTGCACCACGCGGTTTACCGGACCGTCGTGCACCCAGTCGAGAATGATGCTGGTGGGTTCGCAGCGCAGACGCGGGTTGTCGGTGGGGTTCCACATTTCGAAAGCGTCGAACTCTGCCTTGCCGCGCGCGGTCAGAGCAACCGGCTGTGCATTCCAGCCGGCCGAGGGAATGGTGTCCGGTGCAATCGTACCGGCTTCGATACCACTCTTCATGCTCTTGGGCACCAGGCCCAGACTGCCGCCGGAAGGTGACACGGCAATGACATATTGTTCCTGCGCCCAGTCACCTGAGATGTTGGGTTCGCCGGAGGGCAGCCGCAAGGGTCGGTCGCTCGCGTCCACCGCCGAAAACTCGATCTGGTCGTTGCGGTTCAGCTCGGGTGCGTCACCGATGGTGATGTCTTCCAGGTAGCAGGAACCGGGATCCTGGCGGTGGCGAAAGCCGTAAATGGTGGCGCGCGCCCCGGCAATGAACATTTCCTTCGACCAACCAGAGCGCCGCATCAGCGTGGCAGCGCGCATTTCGCAGCGCATGGCGATGGTGCCGCCCTCTGCAGTATCGGCATCCAGATACAGATAGGAATGCGGGTTGACGAAATCGATGCTCTTGATCGTGCCGGTAAACACCGCGTCCTGCGAACGGTCGAACATACCGAAGCCATGGTGGGCGAAGGTGTTGGCAGAGAAACCAAATATGAGCGCTGAGCAGGCCAGAGCCAGAGGGAAAGAGAAGGCTTTGCCAGCAATGGAACGCACGGAAAAGCCTGGAATGCTGCGCTGTGCTGCTGCTGTTCTCATATCAGGTTCCTCGGTGGCGTCACGTGCTGCTTCGGGATGAGCCGGCAACACACCATACGGTGTCGATGATTGTGATCGGGAGGCAGTATCCCGGCTTGCTGTTACTCCGGTGCCAGAAATTGCGTCAGCGGATTGGGTTGGTCAGCGGTAAAGGTGCGGGCGTTGCCTTCGTTGAAGATGCGGTGGCGGCTGAACAGCCACTGCCCGTCGATTTTGACGAACTCGTCTTCCCAGGAACCAAAGCTGAGCCACTGGATCTGGCGACGATCCGCATTGTTGGCGTAGTTCATCCAGTACGAAACACCTTTGGCGGTATCGCCCTTGACCACGATCACCTGGTTGCTGATGAGATGGCGCACGGTTGACGGCCATTCGCGGCCATCCGGCGTTTGCGCTTCCTGGAAGCCCATGGTGCGCAGATCGTAGGTGCCGGACGACATGAATTCGCGGATCGCCTCGCGCCCTTCGACAATGCCGCCGGCCCAGTCGAGCACGCCGTCTTCAGCGAACACAGCGGCATAACCGTCGTGATCGAAGTAATCCATGGCGATGACATAGCGGTGCTGCAGATCGATGATTGCAGAGCGATCTGCGGCCTGGCGTTCCATATCGCTCATGGTCGCAGCACAGGATGTGGTCAGGAACAGGGCAAGCAGGATGAACAGGTGCTTCATGATCTTCTCCGGGATTGTCAGCGTGCCCGGATTGTATGCCGAATTACTGCCAGCGGTATCATGAATGCCGATGCACAACTGGGGCTGCTTGGGGTGTGGTGCACGGGTGCCGCCCACAATAGCGGCAGCAGGGCGGGGCCGCCTGCGGCCTCGGGCAAGCGGCTACGCTTGCAGCCGAACACTTGTTGCGCCATTGCGCATCAAGTGGCTCGGCCTCCCGGCGGGGGATGCCACTACAGCGCTGCGGCAGACGCGCCCCAGCACCCTCACCACCCCGACCGGCGCCACACCCTACACCAAAGCCCCGCCCCGGATTCTGCGAAGAACCAAAAAAAAGCCCCGCCTGTCTGCACAAGCGGGGCTCTCTGTTTCGTACCGGTTCACACCGGCAGCACTTACTTCTTCAGCGCTTCTTTCTTCGCCTTCTCTTTGGCAATTACCGTTTCTGCCACGTTGTTCGGGCACGCCGAATAATGGGCAAACTCCATTGAGAACTGGCCACGGCCTGAGGTCATGGTACGCAGGGTGCTGATGTAACCGAACATGTCGGCAAGCGGCACGTTGGCTTTGATGCGGATACCGGTCAGGGTCTTTTCCTGATCAAGGATCATGCCGCGACGACGGTTCAGGTCGCCGATGACATCACCCACGTGGTCTTCCGGCGTAAACACATCCACCTTCATGACGGGCTCGAGCAGCTGCGGACCGGCTTTCGGCATGGACTGGCGGAACGCGGCCTTGGCAGCGATTTCGAACGCGATGGCCGAGGAGTCTACGGCATGGAAGCCACCATCAATCAGATCGACTTCAACGTCCAGTACCGGGAAGCCTGCCAGCGGACCGGTCGCCATCATCAGCCTGAAACCCTTTTCCACGGCGGGGAAGAATTCCTTGGGAACGCTGCCGCCCACGACGGAGGAGATGAACGTGAAGCCGGAGTTGGCTTCGCCCGGACGGATCTTGTAGTCGATTTTGCCGTACTGGCCCGAACCACCCGACTGCTTCTTGTGGGTGTAGCTGTCTTCGACTTCGCGCGTGATGGTTTCGCGGTAGGCCACCTGCGGCTGACCCACGTTCAGCTCGACACCGTAGGTGCGCTTGAGGATGTCCACCTTGATGTCCAGATGCAGTTCACCCATGCCTTTCAGGATGATTTCACCGGAATCCGGATCGGTTTCCACGCGGAAGGTGGGATCTTCTGCCACCATCTTGCCGATGGCGACGCCCAGCTTCTCGATGGAGCCTTTGTCTTTGGGTTCTACCGAGATGGAGATGACGGGCTCCGGGAACACCATCGCTTCCAGCGTACATTCGTGTTTGGGGTCGCACAGGGTGTGGCCGGTCTGCACGTTCTTCATGCCCACGATGGCGATGATGTCGCCCGCTTCGGCATGGCTCAGCTCGATACGGTCATTGGCCATCATCTCCACCATGCGACCGACGCGCTCGCTCTTGCCGGTGAAGGAGTTCAGGATGGTGTCACCCTTGTCCAGCTTGCCGGAGTAGATGCGGCAGAAGGTGAGCGCACCAAAGCGGTCATCCATGATCTTGAACGCGAGCGCGCGGAAAGGCTCATCAGCCGACACAGTGGCGAACTTGCCGTTCGGGTTGCCTTCAGCGTCCGTCAGCGGCTGCGGATTGACTTCGTGGGGCGCTGGCAGGTAGTCCACCACGGCGTCCAGTACCAACTGCATGCCCTTGTTCTTGAAAGCCGAACCACAGTAGGTGGGGAAGAAGGCCAGTTCACGCGTGCCCTTGCGGATGCAACGCTTGATATCGTCGACCGGAATTTCCTCGCCTTCGAGGTAGGCCGTCATGACTTCATCGTCCACTTCCACGGCGGTTTCGATCATCAGGGCACGATACTTCGCAACGTCGGCGACCATGTTGGCCGGCACGTCGGAGACCTTGTAGTTTTCCGGCTGGCCGCTTTCATCCCAAATGTAGGCTTTTTCGTTCAGTACATCCACCACGCCCACGAAGGTGTCTTCGAAGCCGATGGGGAGGGTCATGATCAGGGGAGTCGCACCCAGTACTTTCTTGATCTGCGCGGTGACCTTCAGGAAGTCGGCACCGATACGGTCCAGCTTGTTCACGAAGATCAGGCGGGCAACTTTGGATTCGTTGGCGTAGCGCCAGTTGGTTTCGGACTGCGGCTCAACACCGCCGGAACCACAGAACACACCGATACCACCGTCGAGCACCTTCAGTGAGCGATACACTTCCACGGTAAAATCCACGTGGCCAGGGGTGTCGATGACGTTGAAGCGCGTGCCTTTCCAGAAACAGCTTACAGCAGCAGACTGGATGGTGATGCCACGCTCGGCTTCCTGCACCATGAAGTCGGTGGTGGATTCACCTTCGTGAACCTCGCCGATCTTGTGGATTTTGCCGGTGAGCTTGAGGATACGCTCGGTGGTCGTGGTTTTTCCGGCATCTACGTGGGCAAAAATGCCAATGTTGCGGTAAAGGGCTAGGTCGGTCATAAAAATCTCAGTCTGGAGAGGTGATCGCGGCGGCGCACGATACACAAAATCCGGGGAAAATGCCCGCATTATCTATAGGAATCAGAGACTTTTCATATTTCCCCGGACATCCCGTACTGAACGGCGGCAGCCAGCCGCCCTGCGGCCGGCTGCATGAGCCAGTTCCACAACAGTCCCAGAAACAGCAGCAGCGCAAAACCCGTGGCCAGCATGAAGCCATAGCGGATGTCGCCCAGCGCATCACTGAGGGCCGCCATCGCCAACGGCCCCACGGCAGCAGCAAAGGCCGTGAAAAACAGGATCAAGCCGGCAATCGCACCATGCTCACCGTGCCCGAAACAGCTGATGCCCTTCGAATTCAAGGTAGGGTAGACCACCGACATGAACAGGCCCGACAGCGGCAGCAACCACAGAGCCCAGGCCTCACCGCCGGCAAGACTGCCGGCAAAACACAGCAGGATGGCAAGGGACAGCACCACCAGTACCTGATCCCAGGCCAGGCGCTGCAACAACCAGGCACCGATGAAGCGGCCGGCGGCACGCAGGGTGAAGAACAGCGTCAAGGCCCAGGTGGCAAGCCAGGGCAGCGAGCCGTCGTAACCTGCAAGCCAGGTCGGCATCCACACGTAGATCGCCACTTCCACCGCCACATACATCATGATCAGGCCGGAGAATCCCAGTGCATAGGGATTCTTCAACAGCGCCAGCGTTTGCGCGAGACTGGCCGGTGTTTCGCTCTCACGCTGCACGCGCGGATACTGCACTCTGGTCGCGGCCAGCGTGAGCAGGCCGCAGATGCCGGTCGCCGCCACGTAGAGCCAGGTCCACGAGAGCCCCGCCTCCAGCAGCGTCGCCACCAGCGCCGGCCCCACGATGGCCCCCACGGCAAACCAGCCTTCCACGGTATTCATCAGCGAGGTGTGTTCGCGCGGGCTGCGCGTGATGTCACCTACCAGCGCCAGTGCGCCCACCTTGAACACGCTGACGCCGACACCGGACAGCGCCAGCAGCAGCACAAAGAAGCCGAAGCTGCTGCCGAAGATGAACAGCAGCGACCCGGTGCCGTACAGCAACAAGCCCAGCACGATGCTGTATTTGCGGCCGAGACGATCGGCGAGGAAGCCAAAGCAGAGTCCGCCCAGGGCAATGGCGATCATCGGCACATAGTGGAAGGCACTGGCGGCGCTCAGCGACAGGCCGAATTCATCGATCAGTGAGGGAATGATGCTGCCCACGGCATCCGTGGTCATGGCAAACATGAAGAACATCATGCAGGTGAGTATGCGAATCAGGCGCTCGGACGCTTGCAGGGCCTTGCTGTCTGCCATGGTTTTCCCCTTGCTTTGTTATTGTGATTATCGCGCCCGGCTGCTGCAGGAAATTGCGCTTTACGCGTTTTGCAAACGATTGCATTATAGGGTCCGACAGCTTTGCGGCAACAGCCTCTGCCTTGCTGCCAGCCACGACAATAACAACACCCAACCAGAACGGGGATAGCACCATGACCGAATCCAGTATGCGCCAACGCCTTGTCTACGCAGGTACCACGCTGCTCGTGGCACTTTGTTTCACCTCCACCGCCGCTGCCCAGCCGCCCGACAACGGCACCAACAGCTTGCCCGACAACATTGGTAGCGGAGCGTATCCGGCCATGAAGGAAGAAGTGGCCTTGCTGCCCGCGCATGTGGTCTATCGCCCACGCGATCTCGCGGCTCTCGGCACGCAGAAACTCGGTGTGGTGGCCTGGGGTAACGGCGGCTGTTCGGATGATGGCGCCAGCAGCCGCTTCCACCTGCTGGAGCTGGCCTCGCACGGCTACCTCGTCATCGCCAATGGCAATATCTACAGCGGCCCTGATGCCGCGGCACGTCCGGAGGCTGAACCGGCACAACCGGGCCAGATGGTCACTCGCACGACCTCAACCCAACTGATCGAGGCCATCGACTGGGCACTGGCTGAAAATGCCCGGGCCGACAGCCCCTACTTCGGCCGCATCGATGATGCGCAGATTGCCCTCTCTGGTTTCAGCTGCGGCGGCGTGCAGGCGCTGCGCCATGCCGCTGATCCCCGCGTGGACACGCTGGTGCTGATGAACACCGGCATCTTCAACGACGGCCCCAGCCCGATGCCCGAAATGGACATCACCAAGGACGCACTCGCCACCATTCACACGCCGACCATTTACATTCTTGGCGGTGAAAGCGACATCGCCTATGCCAACGGCATGGATGACTTCCAGCGCATCAACCATGTGCCGGTGGCAGTGGCCAACCTGCCCGTGGGCCATGGCGGCACCTACCATCTGGAAAACGGCGGCAGCGCGGCACAGGTGGCGGTGAACTGGCTGCAATGGCAGCTGCGCGGTGACGCCGCAGCACGCGCCTGGTTTGTCGGTGACGCATGCACGCTGTGCACCGACGCTGAGTGGACCCTGGAGAGCAAGGGTCTCGAGTAAGCAACAAGGCTGCACCTGGCAGGAGTGAGACCGCAAGATGAAGAACCAGGTGCAGTTGATCACCTATGTGGATCGTCTCGCAGCAGGCGGCATCACCGATCTCGCCGCGCTGCTGGACGGTCCCCTGCAGGGCCTGTTCGGCGGCGTGCATCTGCTGCCCTTCTTCGATCCCATCGACGGCGCCGATGCCGGCTTTGATCCCGAGGATCACACGCGTGTGGACCCGCGCCTGGGCAACTGGAACGACGTCGCAGCGCTGGGCCGGAACACCGGGCTGGTTGCCGACCTCATCGTCAACCATATCTCACGCCATTCGCCGCAGTGCCGCGATTTTCTCGCGCGCGGCAGCGCCTCGCCGTGGCAGCCGCTGTTCCTGACGCGCGATCGGGTGTTTCCCCTTGGTGCCAGCGCGGCCGAGCTGCAGGCCATCTACCGTCCGCGTCCCGGCCTGCCTTTCACGGAAGCCCGGTTGGCCACAGGCGAAACCGTGCAGTTGTGGACAACCTTTACTACCGACCAGATCGACATCGACGTCACCCACCCGCTTGGCCGCGCCTATCTCGATGGCATCCTGCAGACCTTTGCCGCCAACGGCGTGCGCCTCGTGCGTCTTGATGCGGTGGGTTACGCCATCAAACTGGCGGGCAGCTCCTGCTTCATGCTGCCGCAGACCTTCGCCTTCATCGCCGAACTCACGCAGCGCATGCATGCGCTGAACATGCAGGTGCTGGTGGAAATCCATTCGCACTACCGCAAGCAGATCGACATCGCCCGCCAGGTGGACTGGGTCTACGACTTCGCGCTGCCGCCACTGCTGTTGCATGCCTTCACCTTCCACACGGCACGCGCGCTGAAACACTGGATAGCCATTCGCCCTGGCAATGCGCTGACGGTGCTCGACACCCACGATGGCATCGGAATCATCGATATCGGTGCCGCCGACGGCGAGGCTGGTCTGGTGCCACCGGAAGAACTCGATCAGCTGGTGGAAGCGATCCATGCCAACAGCCAGGGCAGCAGCAAACTGGCGACGGGCGCAGCCGCTTCCAATCTCGACCTCTATCAAGTGAACTGCACCTACTACGACGCCCTGGGCCGCGATGATCGCTGCTACCTGCTGGCGCGTGCGCTGCAGTTTTTCCTGCCCGGCATTCCGCAGGTGTACTACGTGGGATTGCTGGCCGGACACAACGACATGGAGCTGCTGGAACGCTCCGGCGTGGGCCGCGACATCAACCGGCATTACTACTCGTCTGCGCAACTGGAGGCTGAACTCACCCGCCCGGTCGTGCAAAGTCTTTGCGCGCTGATCCGCCTGCGTAATGAACACCCGGCGTTCCAGGGCAGTTTCCGTCTTGGCGAGAGCTCCGTCAGCACGGTGCAATTGTGCTGGACGCATGAGGCGCAGCGTGCCGAGCTGCTGGTGGATTTTTCGGATGTGAGTTACCAGCTGCGCGTATCGGATGCAGGCCGTCTGCGCGACATCGACCTGCTGGCCTTCCACTGACCCGCGAGGTTGCCACCATGTCCCAAGCTCCGCTGTATGGCGCCATCGAAGCCGGCGGCACCAAGTTTGTATGTGCTGTGGCGCGCGAGCCACTGCAGCTGCTGGCCGAAACACGCATCGCCACCACCACGCCGGCTGCCACGCTGGATGCCGCACTGGCGTTCTTTGCGCAGCAGGAGCTGGTTCACGGCAAGCTCGCCGGCATCGGCATCGCGAGCTTTGGCCCGGTGGACCTGCGGAAAGATTCCCAACGCTTCGGTCACATACTGGATACGCCCAAGGCCGGCTGGTCGCAGACCGATCTCGTCACGCCGTTCGTGCGACGCTTCCAGTGTCCCGTGAGCATCGACACCGATGTGAATGCTGCCGCACTGGCGGAAGCGCAGCTGGTGGATGGCGGTCGCGGCTGCGACACCCTGGTGTACGTGACCGTCGGCACCGGTATTGGTGGCGGCATCGTCACTGATGGACGCACGCACAAGGGCAGCCTGCATCCGGAGCTTGGTCATATCCGCGTGCGGCGCCATGCCCTGGATCAGGACTTTGCTGGTATCTGCCCCTTCCACGGTGATTGCCTCGAAGGGCTGGCCAGTGGCCCTGCGATCGAGGCGCGTTACGGCGCTGCACTCGACACGCTGCCGGCCAACCATCCGGCCTTTGCCGTCATCGGTGATTACCTGGGACAACTCACCGCCACCCTGATCCTGCTGCTGGCCCCGCAGCGCATCCTGTTCGGCGGCGGCGTGATGCAGCAGCCCGCCTTGTTGCCGCTGCTGCGCGACACCACGGCAAGCCTGCTGAACGGCTATGCCGGGCTCGGCGAGCGTTCCTGGCTCGACGCGGCCGTGCTGCCTCCCGCGCTGGGGCAGCATGCCGGTATCAACGGTGCCTTGCTGCTGGCACTGGACAGGGCGCCAAAGGCTCATCAACACTCTGGATAGTGCGACAACACGAATTGACCAGGTTCAGCAGTCCGCTGCGCTAAGCGCGCACCACTTGCTGATCGAGGCTGCCGAACAGCGGCAGCACAGCATCATTGCCATACGCCTGCATGCGCACCCGCTCACCAAACTTTAGATAGCCGGTGCTCGCCGTTCCTGCGTTGTCGATCATCTCGATGGCGCGCCGTTCCGCGATACAGCACGAACCCACCTCACGATACTGCGGATGCGACAACGTGCCGGAGCCGATAACCGTGCCGGCACACAAGGCACGCGTTGCTGCCGCATGCGCGACGAGGTCATCAAAACCCCACTGCATATTGGTCGCCGGCACTGCACCGAAGCGTTCATCGTTGCGCCAGACTTCCAGCGTGGCCTGCACGCGAGACTTTGACCACAACCCACCCAACTCATCCGGCGTAACGGCTAACGGTGCCATGCTGCACGCCGGTTTGGCCTGGATCCAGCCGAAGCCGGTTTTCATCTCACTCGGGGCGAGGCGCCGCAGCGACCAGTCATTGATCTGTACCAGCAGGCGGATGTGGCGCGGGGCTTCGGCCGCCGCGGTACCCATCGGCACGGCGGAAGTCAGGATGCCGAACTCGCCTTCAAAATCGATGCCGTCTTCCTCGCGCAGAAACGGCACATCCTGGGTTGGTGCGAAGAAGGTATGCGACAGGCCCTGGTACATCAGTGGCAATAGTGTGTCGATGGGCGGCTGGTGGAAGGCCTCGGCCATCAGGTCGCCGTGCACTGGGAAAGCCGAGCCGTCGAGCCATTGCCAGGCGCGTGGCAGTGGCGCCAGCAGTGTCCAGCTGTCGAGTGGATGTGCAAGCCTGGCCTTGCCTGCATTCAGGGCATCAGACAGCGCCAGCAGTGCAGGCTCTACCTCGTCCCAACGTTCCAGTGCCTGCTGCAACGAGCGGGCAATGGCGGCAGCCGCCACCGCATGTTGCTGATCCCGGGAGACGATGAGCAACAATCCGTCGGGACTGCCGTCCTGCGCGGTCGCCAGCTTCACAGAGCGAGCTCCGCATCATACTCGCCATCGATCAGGATGAAGGCAATGCGGCACGGCACGCTGCCTCGATTGGCCCAGCCATGGTTGGTACCGCGCTGGATCACGATATCGCCGGCTCGTGCCACGGTTTCACCTTCATCGAGGATCAGCGTGATCTCGCCCTGAAGCACGATGCCGTAGTCGATGGTTTCGGTGCGATGCATGAAGGCATGCTTGCTGCTGCCGCCCTGGTGCGACGAGGCAGCGGCGGCGCCGACTTCGGCAAAGTGGGCACGGGCTTCTTCCGGTGTGAGGCTGGCGATGCTGGCGTCTTCCGGCGGCACTTCCAGGACGCGGATACGCGTGCCATTGCGGGGGGGTGCCAACTGGATGCCTTCCTCCGGCGGCTCGCCCGAGTCGGCATCAATAGCAGCTGGCGTTTCACGCGTGTTCCACACTTCAAAGAACCAGGGGCCATGCGGACCACCGATGCGCTGAACGCGCGGCGGCGGCGCGTCTTCCAGGATCACGGCGCGGCCATTCTTGTCGTGGCCCGTGACGATGCGGCGGAAGGGTACAGGCTTTTGATCAGTGCTCATTGCGGTACTCCTGCATAACGGCCATTGGTGGCGCCACCGAGGGTTTCGGCAAACCAGTCGGCGATGTAATCGCGCGCGAAACTCATGTTGTCAGCTCCAACGTGTTCGACGCCGCCTTCACGCTCGGTGAAGACCTTCAGTTCGCGGCGCGGTGAATTGACCAGCTGATCGTAGCTGCGCTGCGCATAGGCCAGCGCGATCTGGCGGTCCTTTTCACCGTGGGTGACCAGAAAAGGCACACGGATACGGTCGAGGATGCCGTCGAGGCACATGCCTTTGGCCTTCTCGAAGAAATCGGTCTGGTCTTTGGCGCCGAACACCCAGTGCACATGGTTCCAGTAATGCGGCACTGGGTTCTCGCCTTCGCGCAGCAGGCGCTTGTGTTGTACTTCGTGCCAGTCGTGGTTGCCACCCCACACGGCACCGCTGGCAAAGCGCGGCTCGAAGGCCACGGCGCGCGGCGTGAAATAGCCACCGAGTGAAATGCCGGCCATACCGATGCGTGCAGCGTCGATGTCGCTGCGCGCCGCCAGCCACTCGTAGCAAGGGGTAGCCCAGCGTTCACTGGCGTGGGTGGCCGGCAGCTGGTGCAGACGCAAGGCTTCGCCCGTGCCGGGCTGATCCACGCTGAGGGTGGCAATGCCACGGCGTGCCAGTTCGCGCGGCAGCCAGGACCAGTACAGCAGCTCCTTGCAGGAATCGAGACCGTTGACGTACAGCATGCAGGGCACTGGCCCCTTGGCGCTAGGCGGCCGCGTCAGCAAGGCCGGCAGCACCTTGCCTTCGTAGGGAATCTCGACGCGCTCGGCGTTCTCATTGCCGATCTGCACGGCATGGCGGAAGGCCTGCTGCGCCCGTGCAAACGTGGCCTCACGGCCGGGATGACCGTGACCCTGCATGCGCTCGGCAACCAGCAGATACAGCGCGGCACGCTGGCCCTTGCGCGAGGCCGACAGCAGGCGGCCTTGCGCTTCGTCCTCGGCCGCAAGCCCCAGCAGCTTGTCGGCCGTGTTGACCCACTGCACCATGAATTCGGCGGTGCCGGCGTCAACACCGCGCGCGGCGGCCTCCCGCAGGGGCCCGCACATATCCTCGATTTCACCGATCTGGCCGCCGCTTTCCAGCGCCATGTTCACGGCAAGGTTCCAGACGTAGTTTTTGGGGAAGTACTGGAACAGCGCCATGTCAGATTTCCACGGGCTGGAACAGCCCTTTGTCGGGGGCAGGATGCGGCATCGCGTGCGGACCGCCCACGCCGATACCCCACAGGTCCATCAGCGCGGGTTCCGGCTTGTAGACGGTGGGCTGCCAGGTGGCTTCGTTTACCTGCTCCAGCTCGGCGGTGTATTCGGTGACGAAGCCATTGGGGGTAACGAAGTAGCTGAAGGTATTGTTGCCGGCCTTGTGGCGACCTGGCCCCCACATCACATCCACGCCTTCGCAGCGCAGACGTGCAACGCCGCGCATCATGGCATCGAGGCTGGCCATATCGTAGGCCACATGGTTCAGGCACGGCGGCCCCGGCAGCACCGCGATGCGGTGATGACATTCGTTGCAGCGCAGGAAGCACATGAAATCACCGAGCCAGTCGCTGATGCGGAAGCCCAGTACCTCGACAAAAAAGCGCACCAGCGCCTGATGATTGGGAGAATGCAGCACGATGTGGCTGATGCGCACGGGAATGGATTCCAGCGCCTCTACCGCGCGTGCCTGGCCGCGTGCGACGTCGCAGGAAATCTCGAAGGGCAGCCCGTCGGGCGAGAAGAAGCGGAAGCCATAGCCGCCACCGGGCGTCTGCAGGGCACGCGCTGCGAAGATCAGGCGGCAACCCGCCTGCTGCACCTTGGCGCACAAGGCATCGACATCCGCACGGTTCGCTGCGGCCAGCGCGATGACATCCACGCGCGCCTCGGCGGCCTCCCGCAAGCGCACCACGAAGGGTTCGTCGTGTCCTGCGGCAGCAAAGTGCACACGGCCGTCCTGCACCACGGTTTCCTGCAGGCCCCACTTGTCCCGGTAAAAGGCGCGCTCGGCGGCCAGGTCCGGCAGGGCATAGCCCACATAACGAATATCAGTCACTGTCGACACGATGGATCTCCTGCTGAGCAGCCCTAGATGGGCTGGGCGATGGTCTGGAACATTTCACGCACAACGCGCGCCTGGTCCACGGGTGGCGCCAGCCCCAGCTGGCTGTCACCGATGGCTTTGGAGGCTTCCACGATGTAACGGCAGCGCGGCACGCGCCGCGCCTGGTAGCGCGGGAAGGCCGCCTGTGGCGTAGCTGCCTGGGCCAGTTCTTCTGCGAGCACGATGGCGTCTTCGATGGCCATGCCGGCGCCCTGCCCCAGGTGCGGCGTGGTGGCATGCACCGCATCCCCCAGCAGCACTACCCGGCCACGATGCCAGGCGCCTTCGATAAAGATGCACTCCAGCGGCTTGTAGACGACTTCAGCATCGTCGGTGATACCGGCCGCCAGCGCCTGCATGCGTTCGGGTGCCTGCGCCAGCATGGCGCGCATGCGCGCTGCCAGGCCTTCACGGGGATAGCGCGGATTGCCGGGCTCCGGCGAGGTCATATACAGGTACATCAGCTCGTGGCTCAGCGGCACCAGCCCCATGCCGATACGGCCTTCGTAGGCGTGCAGGCTGACCACGTCGGCCGCGCGCGGAAAGTTGTAGCGCCACACACCCTGCCCGGTGAAGGCAGGTTTGGGCGCATCGGGAAACAGCTGCTCGCGCGTCTTCGAATAAAGACCATCGGCACCGATGACGAGGTCATAGCGGCCACTGCTGCCGTCGCTGAAACTCACGTCCACCGCATCCGCGCTTTCGCTGAAGCTGTCGGCTTCCATGCCAAGGCGGATACGTGCACCGGCTTCGCGGGCACGCCGGCCCAGCACCTCGTGCAGTGCGCGCCGTCCGATACCGACGTTGGCGGGATGCTCCGGCACCAGTTTCGGCGAAGGAATGGATGCCACGCGCTGGCCAGTGGGGATGAAGATATCGACATGGTCGAAGCCGAAGCCGGCATCGAGGTAGTCCTGCAGGATGCCCAGTGCGTGCATGGCGCGGATGACATTGGACTGCTGGATGATGCCGACGCCGTAGACGCTCCACGTGGGATCGCGCTCGATCATGTCGACCTTGAAGCCCCGCTGCCCGAGGGCAATGGCTGCCGTGAGCCCGCCGATGCCGGCGCCGATGACAAGGATGTTGGCCTGTTGCATGCGTGTGGAATCCGCCGTGAGGTGATTGGAATGCCGC
>JBIIWP010000019.1:0-37644 GCA_044338855.1 Pseudohongiellaceae bacterium
TGAGCCCGTGCATGACGGGGCGCTCCGGATCAGCGTTGGTCTTGGCGGCATAGAACGCGCTGACTTCGGCTTCCGTTACGCCTTCGTAGAAATTCACGGCAGAGCTCGTCACCTTGTCCACGTCGGCGGCAATGTTGACACTCTTGGGATCCACGGCAGGATCGAACAGTATGGGCTCCAGCAGGGCGAGCAGTTCATCGAGACTCTGCCCCTCGTCCAGCGGCCAATTGGCGGCGGTGCCGCTGGCCAGCACTACTTCGCGCAGGTACGCAGGCGTAAAGCCCGGCACGAACTTGTCCCCGCCGTAATGATGGTGGATACCGTTGGCGAACCAGACGCGCTTGGCATAGGTCATGAACGCGCCAAAGTCCGCGGTACCACGATCACCGGGGTAGTGAAGCAGGATCTCCTCGATCAGGCGCCGAATGCGCAGGTTGTGGCGGTAGTTCTGGTCCCAGGTAATGTCGCGGCCGCTCATGCCGGCCTGCGAGAGGAAAAACAGCAGCTGCTTCTGCTGCAGGCTCAGTTCCTCAAAGCCCGGGATCTGGTAGCGCAGGATGCGGATATCGGCGAAGCGGTCGGCTTCGTACTGGAATTCAGGTGCTGCTGTGGGTTCAGCAAGCGGCTCGGGACTCGCGGCCGCATCCGCCACGGGAGCTTCAGCCACAGGGGCAGATGCCTGCTGGCCACAGGCAGTGAGCAGGCCTCCGAGTGTAAGGGTAGCAATGGCCAAGGCAAGTGGACGCATGGGGTTCTCCTGAAGCGCGGCGGATTGACGCAGGCAGTCTAGCAAAGTCCCCTTTGGCGGGGACATCCGTCATATGCAGGGGCTGCGCTAAATCATCAGCAGCTTGAGGCTCATCTGCAGCAGCAGCAGGGTCAGCGCCGCCACCAGCAGAGCGAGGCCCTGATACAGTAGCAGGTGCAGGCGGTCGCGCAGGCGCTCCATAAAGCCCAGCTGCGGCAGCACCGGTGGTGGCAGCTCGCGAAACAGCGTCAGGAAGGCGAACAACATCAGCGCCCAGAATGCCAGGATCAGCGATAGTCGCAGTTGCCAGGACCAGAGCTCCTGCGCTTGGACGGCGGCGTAGAGACCAGACAGCAAGCCCCCGGCGGCAAGCAGCAGACAATAGGGACGCAACACCAGTAGCCGCAGCGCGGCGCGGTGCAAGGCATGGAGCAACCGCGTTGGGCCGGGCATGACGGGTACGGCGATGGTCTAACCGGGCAAGCGCACGATCAACAGGTCACAGGTGGTGCCGTGGGTAACGCCACTAGAGGTCGAACCGAACAGCAGTTCCCAACCATGCTTGCCGTGGCCACCCATCACCACCAGATCCACTTCCAGCGCCTTGGCCAGTTCACGGATTTCACGTGCCGGCTGACCCAGCAGGTTGTGCAGGCGGCTGTCCGGGATATCGAGGTTGCCGCCGAGTTCCAGCAAGGAGTTGCGCGCGTGCTTGGCAGCTTCGGCATGCAGGCCTTCGATGTCGACACTGGTCACCTCCACGGCATAACCAACGGCGATAGGCTCGATGACATGCACGAGGTGCAGTTCGCCTTCATAGAGTTTGGCGAGTTCGCGCGCCTTGTCGACAACGATGAAGGCTTCGTCGGTCAGATCGATGGCCACCAGGATCTTGTTGTAGCTGCTCATGCGGTTCCCCTCTTCGGCTGGACTTTTTGCGGCTGAATTTTGCTACATTTGACTACCGCATCTCAGCAGGATGCTTGATATTCGTCAAGGCGACATGAGCTTCACCTTTTTCAGCAATCGCAACCTGCCCATTTTCCGGGCAGCCCTGGAGCCTGTGGACGGTCGCCTGTGGTCCGGGGTTGAGCCCACCGTGGACTTGCTGTACTTCGACCAGTACGGCGGCAAGCAGCCACCGGCAGGTCTTGCGGCCAGGTGCCAGTTGATCGACCGGGCCCGCACCATCCCGCTCGACCACAAGCAGCAACTGGCCCAAACACTGCAAGCCAGGGGCCTGTGCCTGCCGCGGCATTTCTTCAGCCCGGAGTCACTGCCGGTCGAAAGCGACACACTGTGGTACGTCAAGGATCCGCTGAGTACCGGCGGCAAGCGCCTGTGGCTGTGTCGCCGTGATGAAGTGGCCGACTTCTTCGAACCCGGCTTCGTGATCCAGGAAGCGCTTACCGACGTGGCGCTGTATCAGGGACGCAAGTTCACGCTGCGGACCTACGTGCTGGTACACGAGGCCAGCGTGTACTGGTATCCGGACAGTTTTCTCGTGGTGCACGGTGCCACCTACGATCCCGCCACGCCCGATGCCGCCGCGCACTTCAGCCATATCGGTTACATGCAGCCGGACAGCCCGATCCGCCTCGTACCCTCCACACAATACCGCCACTATTTCCGCATGGAGACGCCGCTCGTCGAGCTCCTTCAGGACGTGTATCACCTGTTCGAGGCCCAGCTCGGCAAGAGCAATCCCGCCGGGCACTTTTGCCTGTTCGGGCTGGATGTGCTGCAACTGGCCGACGGTCGCGTAGCCCTCATCGAGATCAATGACCGCCCCAACCTGCATCACACCGACGAGGTCAACCGGCTCGTCAACCAGCCGATGCTGCAGGCCATGGCTCGTGTGCTGCTGGGTGATAAGGTAAGCTCCGCAGCTGCCAAACCGTTTGAAGAGTTGATGTTTTACGAATGCTGATCGTTCTTTCGCCTGCCAAGACCCTCGACTTCGATACGCCCGCGCCGCTGCGCAAACATACGCAGCCGCAGTTGCTGGAGCAGTCGCGCGTGCTCAACGCGGTGTTGCGCGACTACGATGTCGCCGGCCTCGGCAAGCTGATGGGTATCAGTGCCGATCTTGCGCAGCTCAACGTGGAGCGCAGTCGCCAGTGGGCGCCACCCTTCTCGCTGGACAATGCCAAGCAGTCGCTGTTTGCATTTCGCGGTGATGTTTATGGCGGGCTCGATGCCGACAGCCTCACCAGTGCCGATCTCGCCTTTACACAGCAGCACCTGCGCATTCTGTCGGGGCTTTACGGCCTGCTGCGCCCACTCGACCTGATGCAGGCCTATCGTCTTGAAATGGGGACGAAGCTGGCCAATCCCGGGGGCAAGAACCTTTATGCTTTCTGGGGCGACACCCTCACGCATGCGCTGAACCAGGCACTGCGGGCCCAGGGCGACGGCGTTCTGGTGAACCTGGCCTCGGAGGAATATTTTGCGGCGGTCAAACCCAGGCTGCTGGAGGCCGAGGTGCTCACGCCGGTATTCAAGGACTACAAGAACGGCAGCTACAAGATCATCAGCTTTTTTGCCAAGAAGGCGCGCGGGCAAATGGCCTCGTGGATCATCCGTGAACGCCTCGATAATCCGGCTGCACTGCAGACCTTCGACGCCGGTGGCTACCGCTACAGCAAGCCCCTGAGCACGGAGACGGAGCTGGTCTTTACCCGCAAACAGGACTGAGCCGGACGACGCTGTTGCCAGCGCCGTGATATCAGCGGCCAGCCGCAAATGCGCCCAAAATCCCGGAAAAACACAATCAGTGCTCTGAGTTACGTGCGCCGGTGTGATAAATATGGGCGTGACAAATCAGGAAACCCGTTATGCAACGGCCGCTTTCGGCGCTCATGCAGCAGAACATCGTGATTGTGGCCATGGACGATTCCATCGAAAAGGTGGAGCGGCTGTTCCGCATTCATCGCCAGGCCTATGCGGTAGTGCTCGATGCCGAGCAGAACTACTACGGTCTCATCTCCGCCAGCCATTTGCTGGGGTTCCAGCTGGCGTGGAAGAACATTGGCGCCCTCCACGCCAGCGAAATCTGCCAGCAGCGGGTGATCGCCGCACCACCGACGCAGTCGGTACAGGATGCGGCAGAGCTGATGTTGCGTAAAAACGCCGAATTTCTCGTGGTGATGGAACTTGGCCGTGTGCTCGGCGTGGTGCCGGTGCTGGCCCTGCTGCGCGAGCTGCTGTTCCAGCTCGATCCGGCCCGCGATGGCCTGCGTGACGAACGCGGATTTTTTGCCGGGTTGATCTAGCCTGCTGCCTCAGATACCAAGGCGCCCCAGCACATCCAGGATTTCGGTCACGATGCGTGACAGGTGTGGATGCTTCTCCTGTACTTCTTCCAACAACAGTTCCGCCGTGTTGACGATGTTGCCATCCGCCGGCACTGGGCCCTCCCACTCCGCCAACTGACCCTGCAACTGCTGCAGCAACGCTTCCTGCTGCGGGCTGGTGTCGCTGTCGGCGAAACGCTCGTGCAGCTGGGTCAACAGGCCTTCGACTTTTTGTCTTGCCATGGATTTGCTCCTTCAGAAGATGGTTGAGGCTTGACCCATTATGCACGGCAACCCGGCACAGGAAAGCCCCGCAACCGGTTACTCCATCGGGATTTGACCTGGCGCAGGCGTGTCTGCCAGCTGCAGGTCCTTGCGAAACGGCAGGAATTCGGCGGCATGCTGCAGGTAGTGCGTTACGTGCGTTGCTTCGTCTTCAAGAAAGCGCGCGATGGCATGACGAAATTCCGGATGCGCAATCCAGTGCAGGCTCCAAGTGGGCACCGGCTGGAAGCCGCGCTGGATCTTGTGTTCGCCCTGCGCGCCGGAGTCGAAGCGCGCAATGCCCTGTTCGATGCAGTACTCGATGCCCTGGTAATAACAGGTTTCGAAGTGCAGGAACTGATGCTCGTCGCTGCTGCCCCAGTAGCGCCCGTACAGCGTGTCCTGGCTGGTGAAGCACAGCGCGCCGGCCACGGCGACATCGTCCTTCAGCGCCAGAATCAACAACAGGGCATCCGGCATGCTGCGTCCCAGCGCCTGGAAGAACTCCAGGTTGAGGTACGGCGCGCGACCGCGCACATGGTAGGTGTTGGCGTAGAAGCCGTAGAACGTCTCCCATAACTCCGGTGTCAGCTCGGCACCGCGCAGGCGCGTGAAGCGGATACCGCTGTCGGCCACGCGTGCGCGTTCCTTGCGCAAGTTCTTGCGTTTGCGTGAGTTCAGCGTGGCAAGGAAATCCTCGAAGCTGCGGTAATCCTGGTTGAACCACTGGTACTGGCACCCGGTCCGCAACAACAGTGATTCCTGCTGCAGCCAGCCGAGGTCGCGCGTCAGCGGAAACAGCAGGTGCCAGCTGGAGGCACCCACGGCGCTTGCGCGTGCCTGCACAGCGCCCACAACACAATCCATAGCAGCTTGCGCGTCCACGCCTGGCGCGAGACAGAGCCGCGGCCCCGCGCACGGCGTGAACGGCACGGCACTCAACAGCTTGGGATAGTAGTCGAGGCCATGCCGCTTGTAGGCATCGGCCCAGGACCAGTCGAACACGTATTCGCCGAAGGAATTGTCCTTGAGGTACAGCGGCAGGCAACCCTGCAAGTTGCCTGCGGCGTCTTCCAGCAGCAAGTGGTTGGGGCGCCACCCGCTGCGGCGGGTGGTGCAGCCGGATGCTTCCAGCGCCAGCAGGAAGGCATGGCGCAGAAAAGGATAGTCACTGCCGGTGACAGCGTCCCACGTGGCGGGCGCCACCGCGGCGATGCTGTCGATGAAGCGGGGGCGCAGGCTTGGTGCAGGCTGGGCGGTCACGGCGGATTCCGGTGGTGGCGTGCGCAGCAGGCTGGCTTCGCGCAGGATCGAAACAATTGTAGAGGCGCAGCCTGGTACAGTACATTGCTATCCAGTCCTGCAGCAGGGCAGGAAAGTCCGGCACCATTCCGCAAGCGAGTCGACAAGAGCAACAGTGTGAATACCTCCAGCATCCAGAAAGTCTCCGTGCACGGCGGCCACAGTGGCCAGTTCTGCCATCACGCCCGCGATACGCTGGAGGAAGTGGTGCAGGCCTATATCGCCGCCGGCTTCTCCTGGGTGGGAATTACGGAACACATGCCGCCGCTGGATGACAGCCGCCGCTATCCGGATGAAGCCGCCAGCCAGCTCAGTGCGGCCACGCTGCAGGCACAGTTCCGGCGCTATTTCGCGGAATGCCGCCGCTTGCAGGAGGCGTACGCCGGACAGATCCGTCTGTTTACGGCGTTTGAAACCGAAAATTATCCTGGCTCCACCAGCTTCGTGAAGGAGCTGATCCGCGAAACGCAGCCTGACTATATCGTGGGGTCCGTGCACCACGTTGGCGGCATCGGCATCGACTACAACGCTGAGCACTACCAGCAGGCCGTGCAGGCGGCCGGCAGCGTGGAGCAACTCTACTGCGATTACTTCGACGACCAGTTTGCCATGCTGGAGGCGCTGCAGCCTGCCGTAGTGGGCCACTTCGATCTGATCCGCATCTTCGACAAGCAGTATCTGCACACACTGCAACAGGCCTCCGTGCAGCAGCGCATCACGCGCAACCTGCAGCTGATCGCCGATCTCGGCCTCATCATGGACTACAACCTGCGCGGCTTCGACAAGAGCCTGGAGCAGTATCCCTCGCTGCCGGTGTTGCAGTTGGCCCTGAAGCTGGGCGTTACGGTGGTGCCGGGTGACGACTCGCACGGTGTCGGCTCGGTAGGCCGCCACTGGGACAAGGGCGTCGCCATCCTGCGCGAACTCGGCCATGACTGCCGCTGGCGCGAACCCACCCGCTTCACCTACTGATTTTCAACCGTAGGGGCGGGCCCCCGTGCCCGCCCCTACAGGAGATCGAGGGCGGTGGCGGCGAAGATGAGCATGCCGACTTTGTGGTTGTGCAGGAAGGCGGCGAAGCAGGTCTCGCGCTCGCGGTGGTAAATCAGTTTCTGCTGGTAGATGAACATGCCGGCGGCTCCCACCAGACCCAACTGGAAGATCCAGCCCAGCCCGAAGTGCTGCGCGCTCAGCGAGAGCGTCAGCAGGAACAAGGCCTGCAAAAAACCGATGATCACCCGATCCGCGTCCGCAAACAGGATCGCCGTGGACTTCAGTCCCAGCTTCAGGTCATCGTCACGATCCACCATCGCATATTCCGTGTCATACACCACCGTCCATAGCACGTTGGCCACATACAGCAGCCATGCATGCACCGGCAGCGTGCCGGTCTGCGCGGTGAACGCCATGAGGCCGCCCCAGGAAAACGCCGCGCCCAGCACCGTCTGCGCCATGTGCGTGTGGCGCTTCATGAAGGGATACACCAGCGCCAGCGCCAGGCCCCCAATGCTCATCAGCACCGTAAGCCTGTTGGTGAACAGCACCAGCACGAAGGACAGCGCACACAACACAGCACAGCACAGCAGCGCTTCGCGCGGCGTGATGCGGCCACGGGCCAGCGGCCGTTCGCGCGTACGCTCCACATGCGAGTCGAAATTGCGGTCGGCATAGTCATTGATGCAGCAGCCGGCGGCTCGCATCAGGATGGTACCGAGCACGAAGATCACGAGCAGTTTCAGGTCAGGGGTGCCCGCTGCTGCAATCCACAGGCACCACAGCGTAGGCCACAGCAGCAGGTAAATGCCGATGGGCCGGTGCATGCGCGTGAGCTGCCAGAAATCGGGTGCACGTCGCCACGCCACCGGGAAGCGCTGCGCGAGTTGGCGCAGCAAAGGCAGTTTCGACAGGTCGGGCGCTGGCATGGGCGGGCAGTCCGTAAAGTGAAGGTACATTATAGGCCCGCCTGCCATGCTCATTGAACTCGCAGGACGGCACTGGTTAAATCCGGTGGCAAGCATGCACAGCGAGGTTCCGCATGAGCGAGCAGCCGTCCCCTTCCGCGACCACCGACCGTCCCAGCCTGGCCCTGCACTGGCAGATCCTGCTGGCCATCCTGCTGGCCGCGATTGCCGGCAGTCTCAGTGGCACCGAGGGTGGACTGTTCGGCGTCACCTTTTACCAGATCTACGACTTCGCCGGCACGCTGTTCCTCAATGCGTTGTTCATGGTCATCGTGCCGCTGATCATGGCGTCCATCATCACCGGCATCGCCACGATCGGCAGCAGCAGCGACTTTGGTCGCATCGGTCTCAAGACCCTGCTGTATTTCATGGGCAGCGGCGCGCTCGCCATTCTGGTAGGCCTGCTCTATATCAACCTGTTCACACCGGGCATTTCCGGCGGGCAACCGGTGGGGCCCCAACTGAATCTCAACCTGGATACCGCCGCAGTGCAGCAGGTACTGACGCGCGTGGAAGGCCGCGACATGGGCGACATCGTC
This sequence comes from Pseudohongiellaceae bacterium, assembly GCA_044338855.1. GTDB lineage: Bacteria > Pseudomonadota > Gammaproteobacteria > Pseudomonadales > Pseudohongiellaceae > CAILUG01. The sequence continues at coordinate 8,111 of JBIIWP010000019.1, forward strand.
GGCATCTTCCTGCGCATGGTGCCCACCAACGTGATCGCTGCGGCCGCTGCGGCCGACATGCTGGCGCTGATCTTTTTCAGCATCGTGTTCGGCTTCTTCATGACGCGCATCCCGCCGCGTCAGTCCGAGGTGCTGATGCTGTTCTGGCAAGGCGTGTCCGAAACCATGATGCTGATCACCAAGTGGATCATGACATTCGCGCCTTACGGAGTGTTCGGCCTCGTGGCGCGCACCGTGGCCGCCACTGGCTTCGCTGCGTTCATGCCGATGCTGTGGTTTTTCCTCACGGTGCTGGCGGCGCTGTTCACGCATTTGTTCGTGGTGCTGCCCTTGCTGCTGAAATTCGTGGGCAAGGTCTCGCCGCTGAACCACCAGAGAGCCATGTTACCGGTGTTGCTCACGGCATTCTCATCGGCTTCGTCGTCCGCCACGCTGCCGGTCACGATGGAATGCGTGCAGAAGGGCGCCGGCGTGTCGGAGCGCACGGCCAGTTTCGTGCTGCCGCTGGGCGCAACGGTGAACATGAACGGCACGGCGCTGTATGAATGCAGCGCCGCGATCTTCCTGGCACAGGCCTATGGCCTGGAGCTGGGCTTTGGCACGCAGTTGCTGGTGGTGGTGATGGCGCTGCTGACGTCGATCGGCGTGGCCGGTATTCCGGCGGCATCGCTGGTGGCGATCACGGTGATCCTCACGGCCATTGGCCTGCCGGCGGAGGCCATTGGCCTGCTGCTGGTGACGGATCGCATCCTGGACATGGTGCGCACGGCGATCAATGTGTACTCGGACACCGTGGGCGCCGTGCTCATCGCGCGTTCGGAGAAGGAAGAGGGTCTGTTGCCCTGAGCGGGTGCCCGCTCAGACGCGCGGGATTTCCTGCATCACCTGCATCCAGGCATCGGTAGCGGCAGGCCCGCAGTGTTCAAAGGCGCGCTGCAGGTGCTCCACCTGGGATTTCGTCAGGCGTCCTTCCAGCTTCACGCCTTGCTTGCTGAGGCACAGCTGCTTCACGCGGCGGTCGTGCTGCGCCGTCTCCACGTCGATCAGGCCCATCTCGGTAAGGCGCCGCAGCGGCGCATTCAGCGCCTGCTTGCTCACGCTGAGGATCTGCAGCAGTTCGTTGATGTTGAGCCCCGGGTTGCGGCCCACGAAATAGAGGATGCGGTGGTGCACGCGGCCCAGGCCCAGATCCTGCAGGATGCGGTCAGGCATGGTGGTGAAGGAGCGATAGGCAAAATAGAACAGCTCGATGGCCTGTCGCGTGCGCTGGTCGCTGTAAGGGTCAACCATTGGCTGAAAGTTCCCGGAGCTGATTTGCCGCTAATGTTAACCCAAGGCTAGACGGACGCGTACTGCTCGGCCTGCGCGATCCAGCGGCGGATCAGCGGGTCCACCAGCGCCGGTTGCTGGGCGCGGATCTTCTCGGCCCACAGCTTCACCTTGGGTTGCAGGTGGCTGTCGCGCACCAGGTCGGCGATGCGGAAAGCCATCAGGCCGGTCTGGCGCGTGCCCAGGATTTCGCCGGGGCCGCGGATCTCCAGGTCTCTTTCTGCAATGTAAAAGCCGTCATTGCTTTCACGCATGATGCCCAGGCGCAGTTTGCTCACCTCTCCCAGCGGCTGCTGATAGAGCAGCAGGCAATGACTTTCTGCGGTACCGCGACCCACGCGGCCCCGTAACTGGTGCAGCTGGGCCAGCCCCAGCCGCTCTGCGTTTTCGATGATCATGAGGCTGGCATTGGGCACATCCACGCCCACTTCGATCACCGTAGTGGCCACCAGCAGCTGCAACTGTCCGGCCTTGAAGGCCGCCATGATCTCCACTTTCTCCTTCGGCTTCATGCGCCCGTGGATCAGGCCGATGCGCAGGTCTGGCAGGGCCAGCAGCAAGTCGGCGTAGGTCGCTTCGGCGGCCTGGCACTGCAGCTGCTCGCTTTCCTCGATCAGCGTACACACCCAGTACACCTGCCGGCCCTCGCGGCAGGCAGCGCTGATGCGCGCCACCACGTCAGGCCGGCGCTGCTCGGGAATCAGCACGGTATTCACCGGCGTGCGGCCCGGCGGCAGCTCATCGATGATGGAACAGTCGAGGTCGGCATAGGCGCTCATGGTCAGCGTGCGCGGAATCGGCGTAGCCGTCATGATCAGCTGGTGCGGCAGCAGGCCTTGCTGGCGGCCCTTCTCGCGCAGCGCCAGGCGCTGGTGCACGCCAAAGCGGTGCTGCTCGTCCACCACCACCAGCCCCAGCTTGCCGAAGTTCACGCCGTCCTGGAACAGGGCGTGCGTTCCCACGATCACCTGCAGCTCGCCGCTGGCCATGCCCTGCAATACGGTTTCCCGTTTCTTGCCCTTGATCTTGCCGCTGAGGTAGCCCAGCCGCACGCCGATCGGCGTCAGCCATTGTTCGAAATTCAGGTAATGCTGTTCCGCCAGGATCTCCGTAGGCGCCATCACCACAGCCTGGTAGCCATTCTCCACGGCCTGCAGTGCGGCGAGGATGGCCACCAGGGTCTTGCCCGAGCCCACATCGCCCTGCACCAGCCGCAGCATCGGCTGGGCCCGCGCCAGATCCCGGCCGATCTCGCGGCCCACGCGCTGTTGTGCCTTGGTCAGCGCGAAGGGCAGCGCATCCAGCAGCGCCTGCGGCAGCACGCCGGCCGGCTTCAGCACGGGTGCGGCCTGCGCTTGCGCCTGGTCACGCAGCCGGCGCAGGCTCAGGTAATTGGCCAGCAACTCTTCAAAGGCCAGACGCTGCTGCGCCGGATGTTCACCCTGCAGCAGTTGGTGCAGGGCGGCATCGGGCGGCGGGTAGTGGATCACCCGCAGGGCATCCAGCAGCGGCAGGAAATGCTGCTGGCGGCACAACTCCTCCGGCAGGTAATCGGGGAGCACCTGGTCGCGTTCCAGCAACAGGAACACCTGGTCCAGCAGCTTGCGCAGGCGGTTCTGCTGCAGCCCTTCGGTGGCGGGGTAAATAGGCGTGAGGTGGTCCTCCAGCGGTGCGGGCGTAGTGCCCTGCAGCAACTGGTATTCCGGGTGATACAGCTCCACGCCACTTTTGCCCCAGCGCGCCTCGCCGTAGCAGCGGATGCGCGCGCCGTTCAGCAGTGCGTTCTTCTGTGACGCGCTGAAATGGAAAAAACGCAGGCTGACCACCCCGGTACCGTCCTGCACCTTCACCATCAGGCTGCGGCGGCGGCCAAACATGATGGCGCTACCGGCCACGGTGCCTTCAATAACCACATCCAGCCCCGGGCGCAGGGCACCGATGGGCGTCAGGCGGGTACGATCCTGGTAGCGCAGCGGCAGGTGGAACAACAGATCCAGCACCGAGCTGATGCCCAGCGCGTGCAGCTTTTCCGCCAGCGCGGGCCCCACGCCCTTGAGCTCGGTGAGGGGCAGCCGTTCGATGGCGTGGGTGGCGGAGGGGGGCGCAGCGGTCATGCCGGCATTGTAGGAGCAAACGCCCGCGCCTGCATTCGACCGCGCCGGGTCCTTTGGCTACAATCCGGGCACGTTGGAGCCTGGTACCAGATCCATGGCAGGGGCAGAGCACATTCTTTTGCAGCAGTTCGAGGTGGCGGCTATCGCAGCACCTCCAGCCCTGCTGTGCCTGCAACTGCTGCGTACCAGCAGTGCTCAGGGTGCAAGCACAGGTCCTGACCAGAGCAGCGATATGGAAGCGCTGGTCCTGCAAAACCCGGCGCTGCTGGTGCGGGTGCTGGACGCGCAGTACAAGCAGCACAACCGTCACGACTCCCTGTCCCTCAGCGAGCGGCTACAACAACTCGACACCGGCTGGCTACATTCCCTGCTCACCGACATGGCGCTGCAACTGGTGCTCGCCGGCAGCAAGCGCAATCACCTGTTCCATCAGCTGCACTGGCAGGAAGCGCGCCGCACTGCACTGCTGGCCCGGACCCTGGCCGAACGCTGTGGTGTGCAGGACACCAGGCGCGTCGAGCTGTGCGCCCTGCTGCTCGACTGCGGCATGCTGGTGCTGGAGCAAAAGCACGGCGCCGCCTGGGTTGGGCTCTATCTGGAAATCGCGCAGCAGCGCCGCCTGCTCGACGCCGAGCGCCAGACCCTGGGCCTCGACCACATCGACGCCGGCATAGAATTGCTGCGTGGCTGGCAGATGGAGCAGGACTGCATCGACGCCCTGCGCTACCAGGCAGTCGCACTGGACGAAATTCTCGACGCCACGCCGCTGGTGCGCCTGGTCTGGCTGGCGCGACAACTCAACATGGCCGGCCCTGCTGCCCGCGCGCAGTCCCATGCCGCTGCTGCCGCACTCTTCAATCTCGACGCCGACACGGTGGACGCGCTGGTGCAGGACGCCCGCGCACAGTTCAGCAACGAACTGCGCAGCTGGGGCGCGGGCACGCAAGCGCAGGAACGCCATCTTTCCGATCTTGCGCAGCAGCGCTTCGACCAGGACCAGCGGGAGGAGCTGCAGCGCCTGCAGTGGCAACTGCTCAGCGAGAGTGCCTTGCTGGTGCTGGAGAACCTCGACGTCAGCAGCAGCGACAACCTGCGCGGCGTGCTCGCGCGCGCCCTGCAGCAGGCCGGCGTGGAACCGCGTTTTGTGTTGCTGGCGACAGCACCGGGCCAGCAACGCCTGCAGGTGCTCGGTGCCAACAAGGTCAGCGCACTGCCCCCTGAACTGGGCCTGCAGTTGGTGCCAGGACGCTCCGCGCTGGCCGACCTCGTGCTCGCCGGTGACCTGGCGCTGCTGACCCAGGACCACAACCGCCTAACCGTGATCGATCGCCAGTTGCTCGACCTGCTCGGCGGCAGCCTCTTGTGCGAACCGGTGCAAACCGCTGCAGGCCGCATGGTGCTGTTGCTTGCCAGCAGCCAGCTCTATCCGCAACGCCGCCTCGTGCGCGCCTTCGTGCAACGCAAGCTCGCCGCCTTTCACAGTGCTGTGCAACCAGCGACGGCGACAGGCAGCGTGGAGTCCCTGCTGTACCGCCAGCGCGTGCGCGAAGCCGTGCACGAAGCCAACAATCCGCTGGCCATCATCAAGAACTACCTGCAGATCCTGCACATGAAGCAGGGTGATACCGGTGCTGCCAAGGAAATCCGCATCATCAACACCGAGATCGATCGCGTGGCCGCCATCCTCGCCGCCTTGCGCGAACCAGCCGAGCCGGCACAGCCGCACGCCGTGGATCTCAACGCCCTGCTGCGCAGCCTGCATCCGGTATTTGCGCAGGCCTTCAGCGCCGAGCACCCCGTGGACATCCGCCTGGACCTCGCCGATGACCCGCTGACCGTGCAGGCCCAGCCCGATGCGTTGAAGCAGATCCTCACCAATCTTGTGAAGAACGCGGCTGAGTCATTTACCCAGGGCGGCAGCATCGTGCTGGCAACCCGCCGCAACGTGTACCAGAATGAAACGCTTTACCTGCAATTGAGTGTCGCTGACGATGGCCCGGGCATATTGCCGGCGCAGCTCGCCAGTTTGTTTGTCACCGGCAACACCACCAAAGGACGGGAACACAGCGGCGCGGGTCTGGCCATCGTCAAGCGTCTGGTGGACGCGATGGCGGGGCAGATCACGTGCCAGAGTGACAGCAAGGGAACGATGATCAGCATACTGTTGCCACAACGACCCTAGTACCGCCCGAGACCCACCCATGGCCAAGTCGCATATCCTTCTCGTGGACGACGAACCCTTGCTGCTCAAGAGCTGCGAGGAACTGCTGGAAGCAGCAGGCTTCATCGTCACCACCTGCGTCGGCGGCCGCGAAGCGCTGGCGCGTCTTGCCACCTCGTCTGCGTTCGACCTGTTGTTGCTCGACCTCAACATGCCCGAGATAAGCGGCCTGGAGGTGATGCGCGAGATCAAGCAGAAAGCCATCGACATCAGCGTGGTAGTGCTCAGCGGCGAAACCTCGTTCGAGTGGGTCAGTGGCGCGTTTCAGCTCGGCGCCTATGACTACATCACCAAGCCCTACAACTACGACACGCTGGTCAACACCATCAACAACGCATTGCACAAGCGCTCGATGGAAAAGAGCCTGCTGCGCCTGCGCCGCCAGCTCGAACGTTCCGAACGCCTGCACCGTTTCATGATTGAAAGCTCGCCGGATCTGATCTTCATCGTGGACAAGGCGGGCAACTTTGTCTTCGTCAACGACCGTACCGAAGACTTGCTGGGCTACAAGAAGGACGAGCTGATCGGCGAACACCACTCAGTGGTAATGGACCCCGAGTCCATCCCCAAGGCAGAGCTTTGTTTCAGCGAACGCCGCAGCTCCGCGCGTGCGGCGCGCGTGGAAGAGCTGTGGCTGCTCTTCAAGGGCAGTTACTCGCCGCGCGGCGAGCGCCGTCGCATGGCAATCGAGATGACGGCGATGGGTGTCTACGAAAATGAAACCTTCAACGGTCTCGGCGAGCGCCAGCAGAGTGAGTTCTCCGGCACCTACGTGGTGGCACGTGACATCACCGACCGTCTCGCGTCACAGAAGCTCATCCACTATCAGGCCTATCACGATCTTCTCACCGGCCTGCCCAACCGTGCACTGTTCATGGACCGTCTCAGCACGGCGATTGCCGTGGCACGTCGCGCCAAGGACAAGCTGGCCGTGATGTTCCTCGATCTCGACCGCTTCAAGATCGTCAACGACAACCTTGGCCACGACATCGGCGACATACTGCTGAAGCAGGTGGCCGAGCGTCTCAGTGGCTGCCTGCGCGAAAGCGACACGCTGGCGCGCCTCGGCGGCGACGAGTTCATCGTGCTGCTGCCGCACCTGCAGAATGGCGAAGGCGCCCAGAGTGTCGCGCTCAAGATCGTCAACGCTGTGAAGCGTCCCTTCGACGTGGAGAACCACGAGCTGTATATCACCGCCAGCGTTGGCATCGCGCTGTATCCCGACGATGGTCTGGACGCCGATACGCTGATCAAGAACGCCGACATCGCGATGTACCACACCAAGGACCAGGGCAAGAACGGCTTCAACATTTTCACGCGCGCACTCAGCGACCAGCAGCAACACCAGCTGTCCATCGAGAACGAAATCCGCAAGGGCCTGCGCGAGCAGCAGTTCCTCGTCTATTACCAGCCGCAGGTGAATGCAGGTGACGGCCGCATCTCCGGAGTGGAAGCCCTGGTACGCTGGAACCATCCCGAGAAAGGGCTGCTGAAGCCCGCCTACTTCCTGCCGGTGGCTGAGGACACCGGGCTTATCGTGGAACTCGGCAGGGTCGTGATGGAAGCGGCCTTGACAGAATTCAGCGCGTGGCGCCGCGACAACCTCAGTATCGACAAGCTCGCCATCAATTTCTCGTTCAAGGAAATCGGGCAGGACGATTTCGTGGACAGCGTCATCACGATGCTGCAGCGTCACCAGTTTCCCGACCATGCATTCGAGATCGAAATCACCGAAAGCACGCTGATGAACGATGCTGACGCCACCATCTCCAAGCTGCGCCAGCTGCACGCCCATGGCGTCAACATCGCCATCGATGACTTCGGCACCGGCTACTCGTCATTGAGCCTGCTGCAGAAGTTGCCGATCAACCGTCTCAAGATCGACCGCAGCTTCATCCAGGACCTGCACGTGGACAGCGACCGCTCCATCATCGAAGCGATCGCGCACATGGCAAAAGGCCTGAAGCTGGACATGGTGGCGGAGGGAGTAGAGGAGGATTACCAGCTGCGCTATCTGCGCAAACTGCAGTGCCCCGTCATCCAGGGCTACATCTACAGCCAGTGCGTGCCCGGCCACGAAATCCGCCGCCTGCTCGAAACCAACGAAACCCTCACCCTCAAGCCCCCCGCCCTCGTCCTCTCCGTGTAGGGGCGGGCCCCCGCGCCCGCCCGCTGCGTGGGGTTAATCGGACCACGGGCGGGCGCGGGGGCCCGCCCCTACGGGGGTCAGTTGCGGACGCGGGTGACGCGGGTGACGTACTTGAAGCGGCGCACGCGCTTCATGACGCGCGCAAGGTGCACACGATTGCGCACCGCCAGCGTCAGATGAATGAGGCTGAACTGCGCATCGCGGTCCGTCATCGTCATCTTCTCGATGTTGGCCTCTTCGCTGGTGATGGAGTTGGCCAGCGTGGCGATGATGCCGCGCTGGTGTTCGACTTCCACGCGCAGTTCCACGGTGAACTCGCCTTCCACCGTCGGGTCCCAGCGCAGCTGGATGTACTTCTTGGGGTCGTTGCGGATTTCACCCACGTTGTTGCAGTTCTCCGTGTGCACGATCATGCCGCGTCCCGAGCTGGCATAGCCCACGATGGGATCGCCCGGGATCGGGTGGCAGCACTTCGCGAAGGTCATCAACATGCCTTCGGTGCCGCGGATCATCAGCGAACCGCCGTCCTGTTCCGTATCGAACTCCGAGCCCTCGGTGCCGGGGATCATGCGCCGCGCCACGATGTAGGCCATACGGTTACCCAAGCCAATGTCCTCGAGCAGATCGTCCAGCACTTCAAAATTGGTTTCTTCCAGCAACCCGCCAATCCTTTCCTTGGGAATGTTGGCGAGATGGAAACCGAAGTCCAACAAGGACTTGTTGAGCAGGCGGCGCCCCAGCGAAATCGCCTCGGAGCGCCGCTGGTTCTTGAGGTAGTGGCGGATGTTGCTGCGCGCCTTGCCGGTCACCACAAAGCTCAGCCATGACGGATTGGGCTGCGTGCCCGACGCGATGATCTCCACCGTCTGCCCGCTCTGCAGCGGTTCACTCAGCGGCGCCAGGCGGCGGTTGATGCGGCAGGCCACGCAGGCATTGCCCACGTCGGTGTGCACGGCATAGGCAAAATCCACCGGTGTGGATCCCGCCGGCAATTCCATGATCTGGCCCTTCGGGGTGAACACGTAGATCTCGTCCGGAAACAGATCGGTCTTCACATGCTCGATGAACTCCAGCGAGTTGCCGGCCTTCTTCTGCAGCTCCAGCAAGTCCTGCACCCACTGGCGCGCGCGGATGTGGCTCTGGTTGGGCTTGTCGTCATTGCTCTTGTACAGCCAGTGCGCCGCAATGCCGTTGCCTGCCATCGCGTCCATCTCCTCGGTGCGGATCTGGATCTCGATGGGCACGCCGTGCATGCCGAACAGCGTGGTGTGCAGCGACTGGTAGCCGTTCACCTTGGGGATGGCGATGTAGTCCTTGAACTTGCCCGGCACTGGCTTGTACAGGTTATGCACGGCGCCGAGGATGCGATAGCAGGTATCCACCTGGTCCGTGATGATACGGAACGCGAACACGTCGGTGATCTCGCGGAAACTGCGGCGGCGCGAGCGCATCTTCTGGTAGATGCTGAACAGGTGCTTCTCACGCCCCAGCACGCGTCCCGGGAAGCCTTCGCGCTGCAGGCAGGCATTCAAGGCGGTCTGGATCTGGCTCACCAACTCCTTGCGGTTGCCGGCCACGCCACGCACGGCGGCTTCGATCAGCGGCGCCCGCATCGGGTACAGCATCGGGAAGCTCAGCTCCTCGAACTCCACGCGGAAGTTATGCATGCCCAGGCGGTTGGCGATGGGGGCGTAGATGTCGATGGTCTCGCGCGCGATGCGGCGCTGTTTCTCCGGCTTCATCGCCGACAGGGTGCGCATGTTGTGCAGGCGATCCGCCAGCTTCACCAGGATCACGCGGATGTCCTTGGCCATGGCCAGCGCCATCTTCTGGAAGTTCTCGGCCTGCACTTCGGCCTGGCTGTTGCTGTTGAAGTTCAGCTTGTTGAGCTTGCTGACGCCTTCGACCAGGTTCGCCACGGTTTCGCCGAACTGCCCGGCCAGCGCCTCGCGCGTGAGACCGGTGTCCTCAATCACGTCATGCAGCATGGCCGCCATCAGGCTCTGATGGTCCATGTGCATGTCGTAGAGGATTTCGGCTACTGCCAGCGGGTGGCTGACGTAGGCTTCGCCGCTGCGGCGGATCTGCCCGTCATGCGCCTGTTCGGCGTAGTAATAGGCGCGCCGGACAAGGTTGACCTGAGCCGGCTCGAGATAGGTACTTAACTGCTTGGCGAGAGACTCTATGGTGCGCATGGCGGTAGTGTACGCTCACCATCGCCATGGCGTCTAACGGGGTTGGGCGTCAATCGAACCACGGGCGGACGCGGCGGTCCGCCCCTACGGGTTATTCGTCTTCGGCGACGTCGCCGAGGTCGGCTTCTTCTGCGGGAGCTTCTTCGTCATCCACGTCAGCGGCGGCGGCAACCGGTTTGGTTTCGTCGTCTTCGGCGTCGATCAGTTCGGCACCCATGGCTTCATCCAGTTCCAGGCGCGACTTGCGCAGGGCTTCGGCTTCCATCATGTCGCTGAACTCGCGGGCCGGTTCCGGCTGCGGATCGATTTCGTCGAGGATGCCGTAGCCGATGTGGCCAGCGGCGATTTCGCGCAGGGCCATTACGGTGGGCTTGTCGTTGTCTTCCGGCACCAGCGGGTCTTTGCCGCCGGTCTGCAGCTGACGTGCACGCTTGCTGGCGATCATCACCAGATCAAAGCGGTTTTCCACATTTTCCAGACAATCTTCAACGGTAATACGGGCCATGGCTCTCAACTCTCTGTAACCGTCGGCCGGTCTGCGGGGCAGGGGCAAACGGGGTGTACCTGAAAGGGGCGGCGATTATAGCCGCAAGACCCGCCCCCCGGCCAGCCCGCGGTCCGATTAACTCGACATCCCCGCCCGTCTCAGGACAGCAACGAGTGAATCAAATCCCCATGCCGATCCCGCTGCACCTCCCGGCGCAACAAGGTACTGCGGAAAATCGCCTGCAAATCCGCCAGCGCCTCCGCAAAATCATCATTGATCACCAGATAGTCCGCCTTGGCATAGTGGCTCATCTCATCCACCGCCTTGGCCATCCGCTCCGCAATCACCTCCGGCTTGTCCGTGCCGCGCCCCACCAGCCGCTGCTCCAGCGCCGCCCGTGACGGCGGCAGAATGCACACCCGCACCGAGTCCGGCAGCAGGCTCTTGATCTGGTCCGCCCCCTGCCAGTCGATCTCCAGGATCACATCGATGCCCTCTGCCAGCTGCTGCTCCACCCAGGCCCGCGAGGTGCCATAGAAGTTGCCAAACACCTCGGCGTACTCCAGAAACGCGCCCTCGCCGATCATGTGGCGGAAGGTATCGACGGTGGTGAAGTGGTAGTTGACGCCATCCACCTCCCCGGGGCGCTGCGCGCGGGTGGTATGGGAGACGGAAACGCGCAGACCCTGACCGGGGTGGCTCTGCTCCGAGGCGGCCAACAGCGCTTTTACCAGCGACGTCTTGCCGGCGCCGGAGGGGGCGGAGATGAGGTAGAGGGAGCCTTGGGGCATGCAAACTTTCCTTCAAACGGGTCGGGCCGGCCTATGGAACCGGCAGGGATCATAGCAGTGTTGGGAGGTATCCAAAACGAACAAGCGGCGCGGTAGCGCGAAGACTTGGGCGGGTCGACAGATTGCCAACTATGGTGGGGTTGTAAGGACTAGCGCGACTTCCCAAATTGGGAAGTACATCTATAATCCGGACAGATGCTCAAGGATGAGTATGCAAGTGTATGGTCTTGCCCGACTGCACCAAGTAGTCCTTCAGAGATAGCCGCCGAGGCAACAGCGATGAAGCAGGTAAAAATCCTTCATACGGACCAGGACTATCAGCGTGCGCTGGCAAGGCTGTCGCGCTTGATGGATCTGGATGCTGATTCGGACTTGCAGATATCCGATGAGATGGAGCTGTTGGGGCTGGTTATTTCACACTACGAGCGCAAACAATTTCCTATGGAGAAAGCTGGGCCCATCGAGGTGATCAAGTTCCTGATGGAGCAGCAGGGGTTGAAGAGAAAAGACCTGATTCCGTTTATCGGCTCGGCTTCGAGGGTCACCGAGGTGCTGAATGGGTCGCGCAATCTGAACCTGAGCATGATTCGCAGGTTGAATGAAGGACTGGGTATTCCAATGGATCTGCTGGTTAGGACGCCCAGCAATATCCGGGCGTGAGTCAGAAAGTTCTCGGCCAATGTTTTAAGGCAATTCCCATGAGATCAAGACTCTCCAAGTATGAAGAGCTCAGGGCAGCATAGGACTGCTAAAAATCACGGTGGCAAGATACCGCTAACCGATATATTCTATCGGCAGCGATGGAAAGGGAGTTTCTCGCAATGGCTGATATCAAATCCTGGTATGACAATCCGAAAGCCCTGCTCAAGCTGGTCAGGGAAATAGCCAAAGAATCCGGTTCCGTCCACATACCGCTGCGATCAAGCGGGCATATCGTGGGCGATGTCGGCGTCAGCCTGATATTTGCAACGCTCGAACATGGACGCCTCACGCAACAACATCCTGACCCTGATGCCTTTGGCAATCAGATATGTGCGATGAGTCATGTTGTGGCCGGCACTGAAATTGAGCTGGCATTGGCAGTAGATGTTCAAAAGCGCGAAATACACATTTTGCATGTAGAGGGTTGAAGCCTATGTATCAATACAAGGAATGCGGACTCAGTAACGTGAAGCTGCTGAGCGGCTACAAGATCAATGAGACACCATACGGCAAAAGCATCACCATCACGGACGTCAAAGGGCTGCACAAATCCATAGGGATGGAACTGGTGTGCAAGCCAGGCTTGTTGTCAGATGAAGAGGTCAGGTATCTCAGGAAGGAGCTTGGCTTGTCGCAGAAGCTGCTGGCCCAAACGCTGGGCGTTGCGGAAATCACTGTACGCGGGTGGGAAGCCGGCAAGGCAAAGATCAGTGGACCCGCAGATCGCCTGCTGCGCGTCCTGTATAAGGAATATGCAGATCCTGATTCGCTGGCTCGAGAGCTCGTAGATCAGTTATCGAAGTTGGATTCTCAGGTGCAGCGGTCGAGGCGACAACTAAAGTTTGAAGTATCCGGGAATTCTTGGGTTAGACAGACCGCGGGATAATGCCACTTTTCGGCCATGGATCCATGTATTAGTCTGCATAGGGTTAGTTTGCCAAGGAGCGAGAAGTGCCGCCAGAGTTACCGTTAGGCCTCTACGAGCGTTTGCTGGATGATGAGCTCCAGGAGCAGATATCTGCGCACCCAGAACTTAAGTCAGTGCTGCGAAGTATCGATGATGAATCAGCACCAGAAACCTATTCTCAGTTTGTCAGCCACCTGCTGCAGCAAGCTTTAAGGCAAACTGAAGCCTCAGAGCGCATAACACTCTTGAATCGGTTGATTGAGTTGCTGGCAGCACAAGATGGCCTTGACTACTTGCAGCGCCGCCGACTCATTAGCACCACAAAGTCTGTTCTCACTGAGGTCCGTCGGGATAAGCCAACCCGTGTACGTCCGACGACACCAATGAATTTCAGTGCATTGCTAACGGGTCAAGGTGGTGATCCACCTCTCGAGCATGAACTGCGAGCAGAGATGGCAAGCGCTGACCGCGTGGACATGCTCGTATCCTTCATCAAGTGGTCAGGACTTCGCCTGCTGTTTCCCGCTTTTGAAGAGCTTGCTGAGCGAAATGTTCAAGTTCGCATACTTTCAACCAGTTACATGGGCGCAAGTGATCCGCAAGCCTTGGAGTGGTTGGCTCGGCAGCCGAATATCCAGGTACGTATTTCTTACGATACTGCGGGCACTAGATTACATGCAAAGGCCTACCACTTCTGGCGGGAAACTGGATTCTCGGCCGCGTATATCGGTTCAGCAAATCTTTCTCACGCAGCCATGACTCAGGGGCTAGAGTGGACCGTTAAAGTCACAGCTCAGGATATGCCTCATATCCTTGATCGATTTGGAGCTGAATTTTCCACTTACTGGGAAAGCAAAGAGTTTGAGCCCTTTGGCGAAAATGATTTCGTTCGATTTAGGCAAGCAATCGGTCGTTACAGGGAGCCTGACCGTGCAGGTCCTTGGTTCTTCGCGGAGATCACACCTCGGCCGTTTCAAACGAGAATTCTAGAAGCCCTTCAGGCTTCACGACAAAACGGTTTTCATCGCAATTTGGTTGTGGCGGCTACAGGGACAGGTAAGACAGTAATTGCCGCCTTAGACTACCTACGACAGGTTGACACTCCGGGCAGGCGCCCGACACTGCTGTTTGTGGTACACCGTAAAGAGATACTGCAACAAGCGCTTGACTGTTTTAGGTCAGTATTGCGAGATCAAAACTTTGGCGAGCTATTGGTAGACGGCCAACAGCCTACCCACTGGCAGCACGTGTTCGCATCTGTGCAAAGTTTGAATGTACAACAGCCTTGGAATACATTTGGGAGAGAGCACTTTAGCCATGTGATTGTGGACGAAGCTCATCATGGGAAGGCAAATAGCTACAGACCGCTGTTCGAAGAACTCACACCACATCAGCTGCTGGGACTTACTGCTACACCAGAACGCATGGACGGTAGCTCCATACTTCCTGACTTTGATCACCGTATGACCGCCGAAATTAGGCTGCCTGAAGCGCTAAGCGAGAAATTGCTTTGCCCTTTCCACTATTTTGGCATTGCGGACAACATTGATCTTTCAGGCGAGGAGTTCTGGCGGCAGGGCCGGTACGATCGTGAAGAGCTTGAACGGGTCTTTACTGGTGATGACCTCCGCGCAAAGCAACGTGTCGATATAGTGCTGCAGTCGCTACAGCGGTACCAGCCAGAATTGGATGATGTGAGAGGAGTTGGCTTTTGTGCAGGTGTGCATCATGCCAATTACATGGCGGATCACTTTCGGCAAGCAGGGCTAAAAGCCAGCGTGGTGTTGGGTAGCACCCCGCGTGAGGAGCGAGAGCAGCGTTTGCGAGATCTTCGAGAGGGGCGCCTAACTTTTGTCTTTACTGTTGATGTGTTGAGTGAAGGAGTCGATATACCAGAGATTAATCTGGTGCTATTTCTTCGCCCAACAGAAAGCCTAACGGTCTTCCTGCAGCAACTAGGTAGAGGGCTTCGCCATGCGCCTGGAAAAGAATGCCTGACGGTCCTCGATTTTGTGGGACTTACGCATCGGCGCTATCGTATCGACACACGATTTGCAGCGATTCTAATGCGTCAACGCCAACGTCTCGACCTCGAGATTGAAAATGATTTTCCAAACTTGCCGCCCGGCTGCAATATACAACTTGAGCGCGTCGTGCGTGAACGAGTGATCAGCAAAATTCGAGACGTGCTTGCAAACCTTAACAACTTTATTCCAGAAGTGATAAGGACCTGGGAAGCAGATAATGATCAGCCGCTTACCTTTGGAAATTTCCTAGATGCCACTGGTCTGACGGCTTTGGACGTTCTTGGTCGTCGTAGTTGGTCAGAGTGGAAGGCAATGGCTCAGCAGCAGTCTCCGCCCGCCGATCCAGATATTGAGCAACTACGAAAATGTTTGCCTCGCCTCGCTCTGAGAAGTGACCCTGTACTACTACATACATTCACAAGTGATGCCGGTGCAATGAAAGGTGTCACCGAGGAGCAAAAGCTTGCCGTACATTATGTGCGCTGGGCTATGACCAGGAGCAAGCTTAAGGTTAGCAATGTGGCAGAGTCTGAAGCTCGTTGGAATTTGAATAAGAGTATCGTTGCCGACGCTGCTGAAATTGCGGCGTGGCGAATGCAGCATCCTGAGATTCCAATTGAGTCTATCAGACTACCGTTCCCCTGTTCGCTAAAGCTTCATGCGGCATACGGGTCTACTGAAATCAAAGTAGCGTTGGGTGCGGCAACGCTTGAAAGCGCAGGTCCTGTTGGTCAGGGAGTTATTCATGTTCCTGAACATAAGTGTTACGTGCACTTGGTCACTTTTCGTAAAGACGACAGGGTGTTCTCTCCAACGACTCGGTATCGTGACTATCCCATAAGTGCGACTCGTCTCCACTGGGAGAGCCAGTCGACTACAACGCGCGCGTCCCCAACGGGACAAAATTATCTACAGTTCCTTGAGAAGGGTTACACCATTCTGTTTTTTGCTCGCCTTGAGAGAAAGGTAGATGGGGAGACGTCGCCATTCGTCTACCTCGGTCCAGCGGTAAGTCTTATTAGTGCCGAGGGAGACCGACCAATTCGTATGGTGTGGGAACTCGAATATCCTATGCCGGCGGCGCTTCTGGAGCATGCAATGCCAGTTGGATAAATGAGTAGATATTGACGCATAATGGGCGCTAGCTCGTACCCGCCTCCTTTAGCAAATACTCCTGCACCAAAGCATTGATACTCACCCCCTGCGCCTGCGCCCGTATCGCCAGGCGCTCATGCAACTCCGGCGCAATCCGCAAATTGAACTTCCCCGAGAAGTGTCGATGCGGATCAATCCCCTTTTCCTCGCACACCTCAAGAAATACCTTCAGCGACTTCCGGAACTCCGCACGCAGTTCCTTCGGCGAGCGGCCGTAGAACTCGGCGCTGCCACTCAGGCCAAGAATCTCGCCTCTGAAATCATCACGCTCGGCGTCGTACTCGATGCGTGCGCTGTATCCGTCAACAATCATCATGTTCATGGCGTTACTCCGTGCAATTCAAGCCAGTCGCGAATACTTGCGATGGCACGCTTGTCGGTCATTGGGCTCGGGTGCGGACGATGGAATACCCGAACTTCCTGGAACAGGACAACTGCAACCCGGCTGCCTTCGCGTTCAATGACGTCGGCACCTAGTGCAATAAATAGTGCTTCGATGTCGCGCCAGCGCACGTTAGCGCTGACCGGATGGGCATTAATGGCCCGCAGGGTTCGCAGGTGTTTACTGTTCATTGCATGGTACCAAATAGCAGTACCATTTCCAGTGGCGCTAAGGTTGTGCCGGCAACCTCGTCGAAGGCGCAATTGAGGTGGCCGGGCAGTATTGGCATGGGATTCGTCTCCGTCCTTGGATGTACAACCAAACTAGCAGAGCCTGGTGGTCCTGCCAGACAGATTGGCGCCAAAGGTGATTGGGAACTAAATTGAGTTCGACCACTGAGGCCTCTGTATTCCGGGGCATGCAGCGGGCTAAACAGCAAAAGGACATGCTGATGACAAAAGCCAATTCAGGACACCTTTCCTGGCTCCGCGCAGATCGCGTTGACTTACCATTATGGTAAGGCCTATCATCCTCAGCCGTTACCAAAGTGGTCCTTTTCCTTGGGACACCGGACAGCGCGATATCAGTGGCGGCCCACTTTATAAGATTGACGAACTGTTGGGGTTCATCCGGCGATCCGGGCCCGACGGGATTCGACAGTGGACCACCCAATGCATCAGCGATGTAGTGCAGCTGGGCCTCGACAATGCGGACCTCGCCGACCTGGTCGCTCACGGACTGAAAACTGGCACCTGGCTTGGATCCGAATGGTGCCAGCGCAATGACGACAGATTCTGGGCAGCCTGCGATGCCTACCGATTCAACAGGCGCGAGCAACTGCCCAGAATCAGCAGGCAATCAGACTGCGAGTACTACCTGAAACTGGCAATCAGCAAGACCGGCGCGCTGCTGCTATTGATTTCGGTCCACCCTTCACGCTGAGCGGAGTGCACGGAAAGCGATATGAACATTCCTTTAACCACTTGCCCAATTTGTGGCGAAGGCCAGCTCGAACCAAAGGCCGGCAAGCATCACGTTGAATACGAAGGCGTGGCCCGTGACATTGATCTGTTCTATTCCGTGTGTAACGCCTGTGGCAGTGAACAGGGCGATGCAACGCAGATGCGCGAGAACAAACGCGCCATGACCCGCTTCAAGAAGGAGGTGGATGGCTTGCTTGCGGGAAGCGAAATCCGCGCTTTGCGTGAACAGCTGGGAATTAATCAAGTAGAAGCAGCGAAGATATTTGGTGGCGGGCCAGTCGCATTCTCGAAATACGAGGCTGACGACATCACGCAGTCTGAGGGAATGGACAAACTGCTTCGGGTTGCTCGCGAGGTGCCAGAAGCGTATGCCCTTCTGCGAGAGCTGGCTGGGTTACGGGTTAAACGTGTTGGACAGGTGCCTGTGCGCTCCAATCCCGCTCGTCTCTAACCTGCCACCAAGTGCGGGATGAGGAGCAGCTCGGATATCCGCTGTATCCCCTTGACCTTGAAAATCCGCCAGGCTGCAGAGGATTTTCAAGATGGAGCCTTCGACAGGCGACGCTGCAACTGCTTTCCGGGCAGAACTTGCGATCCCCTACTATCCTGCTGCCCATGCTTGCCGGCCTGCACGTGCAGTGTATAGACTACGTTTAAACATCGATGGGGAAGCACCATGTCTGAAACTACACTCGACATCAAACGCTGGGGTAACAGCCTCGGCGTCCGGCTTCCTGCCGCCATCGCCAAGGCCGCGAATCTGCACGTTGACCAGCGTGTGCACATCTCTGTGGAGGGCGGGCGTGTTGTTATCGAGCCTGCGGAGAAAGGTCGACTTACCCTGGCGGAGCGTCTGGCAGCCTATGACGTTTCGTTGCATGGTGGTGAAGTCATGGTCACGCAGCAGCTAGGAGCCGAGAAGTGGTGAGCAGCAAGTCGTGGGTGCCGGATCGCCGCGATGTCATCTGGATAGACTACAGTCCCCACGCCGGTGGTGAGATGCGTGATTGTCATCCGTTCCTGGTGTTGTCGCCTGCAGAATTCAATGCGCGCACCGCGCTGGTGATCGGCTTGCCCATGACGACGGCGGAATACAACGCGACCAACCCATTTGCAGTGCCAGCAGGGTCGGCTGGTGGAAAGAACAAAGGCAAGAACAGCTATGTGCTTTGCCACCAGCCAAAGTCCTTCGACTGGCGGGTGCGCAACGCAGCCCCGCACCCGGCGCAGCAACTTGCGCCAGAGTTCTTCGATGAAGTGTGTGCAGTGTTGAATCAGATCGTGCAATTGGCCTGAGCCTGCTGCAATCGCAACCACAACCCCTTCATCGCCCAAATTGATCAAATCGAACGATTCGTTTAATCTTGCGCTACCAAAACCCTGCCGGAGCAATCCCATGCAAACCTACACCGCCAACGAAGCCAAAACCCGTTTTGGCGAATTTCTGGATCGAGTGCAGCGTGAACCCGTGCGCGTGGTGAAGCACGACCGTTTGGTGGGCGTGATGGTCAGTGCTGAAGACTATGAGGCCATGCGGGTTTTTTATGCAGACCGCCTGCGCAATACCTTGCGCGAGAGCGGTGCTGCGGCAGCCGAAGCCGGCATGACCCAGGACAAGCTGGACGAACTGCTGGCTGATGAAAGCTGAGAATGAAGGGCCGGTCGGATTTGCCTGCGGCCTATGCCAAGGTCGTGGTTGATACCAATGTGTTGATCAGCGCGCTGTTGATACCCGGTAGCGTGCTGTTTGCTCTGGTTGACCGGCTGCTGGCACAGGGTTGCCTGGTGTTCTCCAAAGCGACCTTCGCTGAACTTGAAACGCGTATCTGGAAGCCAAAGTTCGATCGCTACTTGTCTATCGAACTTCGTCAACGCTTGCTGCGCGACTTTGACGCGAGCGCCGGTTGGGTCGATGTATCAGCAGATCTGGAAGCCACAATCTGGTCACGTGATCCTGATGATGACCAGCTCATCAGAACGGCATTCGCGGCAGGTGCGACCAGGTTGATAACCGGTGATGCGGATCTGTTGGTGCTGCACCCGCTGGAGACGCTTCATATCCTGACTCCACGCGCAGCACTCGATGAGATCAGCACGCAGCAAATGAGGTAAAGCCCTCACTCAATATTCTGAATCTGCTCCCGCATCTGCTCAATCAACACCTTCAACTCCACCGCACCAAACGTCGTCGACGTCACAATAGCCTTCGAGCAAATCGTGTTGGCTTCGCGATTGAACTCCTGCATCAAAAAGTCCAGGCGTCTGCCGATGGCGCCGCCCTGGGCGAGGGTGTGCAGCACTTCCTTCACGTGCGTGTCGAGGCGATCCACTTCTTCATGGATGTCGGCTTTCTGTGTCACCAGCACGATCTCTTGCTCAAGGCGTGTGGGCTCCACCTGCAGTTGCAGGTCGGCCAACTGCGTCTTGAGGCGTTCGGCCTGGGCTGCGAGGATTACCGGCATGTCCTTGCGGATTCCGGCGACTATGCTGCTGACTTGCTTGAGGCGATCCTCGATCAGTGCGCGCAGTTGCATACCTTCGCGCTTGCGCTGTTGTTGCAGTGCTTCCAGCGTGGCGCTGAACAGCGCGAGGGTCTTTTCATCGATAATTTTGGTATCCTGCTCAACCTCTGCGATAAGGCCGGGCCAGCGCAGGATTTCGATTGGTGAGACGGGGCCGCTGTTGTCGAAGCGCGCGGCGATGCTCTCGGTGGCCTTTTGCAGTTGGTCCAGCAGCTCGTGATTGATGCTCAGATGTGCGGAGCTGCCATTGTTGGACACCCACTTGAGCTGCACTTCCACCTTGCCGCGCTGCAGCGCATTGCGCAGCAGGTCGCGCAGCGCACCTTCGAGGTGCCGCAGCGAATCGGGCAGACGGAAGCTGGGTTCCAGGTAGCGGTGGTTTACGGAGCGGATTTCGCAGATCAGCGTGCCCCAGTCGTGTTCGGACTGCTGGCGGGCGAAAGCGGTCATGCTGCTGGTCATCAGAGTCGTGCCTGTCATGGAATAATGGCCCGAACTATAACGGATTTGCCTCGGCCGATGCACACAACCAATTTCCTACTACTATATAGCTACACAACGAGGTAACAACGTGACCGGACTTCCCACTACCAGCAGACCCAGCGGCCGCGCCGCTGACGAGTTGCGCCCCGTGTGCTTCACGCGCAATTACACGCGCCATGCCGAGGGCTCCGTCCTGGTGGAGTTTGGCGATACCAAGGTGATCTGCACGGCCAGCGTGGAAACCAGTGTGCCGCGCTTCCTCAAGGGCAGCGGCCAGGGCTGGGTGACGGCGGAGTACGGCATGCTGCCGCGCTCCACCGGTTCGCGTATGGACCGTGAATCGGTGCAGGGCCGCCAGAGTGGCCGCACGCAGGAAATCCAGCGCCTCATCGGCCGTTCACTGCGCGCTGCGGTGGACCTGAAGAAGCTGGGCGAGAACACCATCAAGATCGACTGCGACGTGATCCAGGCCGATGGCGGTACGCGCACGGCCAGCATCACCGGCGCCTGCGTGGCGCTGGCCGATGCCATCCGCTTTCTGCAGGGCAAGGGCGTGTTGAAGGCTGACCCGCTGGAGAAGTTCATCGCATCGGTGTCGGTGGGCATCTATAAAGGTATGCCGGTGCTGGATCTGGACTATGCCGAGGACAGTACTGCCGAGACCGACATGAACGTGGTGATGACCAGTACGGGCGGCTTCATCGAGATCCAGGGCACGGGCGAAGCCGGCGACTTCAAGCTGGAGGAGCTGAACCAGATGATCGGGTTGGCGCAGAAAGGTATTACGCAGTTGTTGGCGGCGCAGCAGGCGGCATTGGCGCAGGGCTGATAGCGGGCGGGCGCGGGGGCCCGCCCCTACAACAATTTTCCGTAGGGGCGGGCCCCCGTGCCCGCCCGGCTCCGAATAGAACACCAGAGAAGAGATTCACCATCAATGCGCGACTACCAAAAGCAGTTCCTCGACTACGTCATCCAGCGCAACATCCTGCGCTTTGGCGAATTCACGCTGAAATCCGGCCGTCATAGCCCCTATTTCTTCAACGCGGGCCTCTTCAACACCGGCGAAGCCCTCGCCTTCATCGGCCGCTGCTACGCCGCAGCGATAGAAGAGAGCGGCATTCCCTTCGACGTATTGTTCGGGCCGGCTTACAAAGGCATCCCGCTGGCAGCCGCCACCACCGTGGCACTGGCCGAGCACTTCAAGCGTGACGTGCCCTACTGCTTCAACCGCAAGGAAGCCAAGGACCATGGTGAAGGCGGCAGTATCGTCGGCTCGCCCCTGGCCGGACGCGTCCTGGTGGTGGACGACGTGATCACCGCCGGCACTGCCATCCGCGAGGTCATGGGCATCATTGCAGCCGCTGGCGCTACTGCCGCGGGTGTGGTGGTAGCATTGGACCGACAGGAAAAAGGCCAGGGCCCGCTTTCTGCCATCGGCGAAATCCGTGAACAGTACGACATTCCGGTAGTGAGCATCATCAGTCTCAACCAGATCGTGAACTACCTCGAAGTGAACGGGAACAGGGAACTGGCAGAATACCTGCCCAAACTCAAAGCATACCGGGAACACTATGGCACCTCAGAATAAGCTTGCCTTGTTTGTGCTGCTGGCTGCGGGTGTAGCCAACAGTGCTGCTGCCGCCAATATCTACAAGTACCTCGATGAGCGCGGACGTACCGTGTTCAACAGCAACATCCCGCCGGACCTGGTGAAGAACGGCTACACCATCATGAACGAGCGCGGCCAGGTACTCGAAGTGGTGCCGCGCCAGGCCACGGCTGAAGAAGTCGCCGCGCGCGAAGCCGTGGAGCAGGCACGTCTCGCCGAAGCGGAGCTCCAGCGCAAGCAGCAGGAATCCGACAACCTGCTGCTACGCACCTACACCTCGCCTGACGAGATCATCGCGCAGCGTGATGTGCGCGTGATGCGGCTCGACAGCAAGCTCATCGAACTCACCGGCAATCTCAGCAAGGTAGACGCGGAAGTCACGCGGCTGACGCAGCTGGTGGACACGGCAACTACCGGCGGCAAGACGCCGGAGGCCGCCGTCACCACCAAACTGGAAGCAGAGACGGCGAAGCGCGTGAGCCTGCAGAACCAGATCATTGTGGTGGAAGCAGAAAAGCAGGAAGAGATCGCCATGGCCGAGCGCAGCGCGCAGCGGCTGGGTGAATTACTCGGTGCCGCGGAACAACCCGCTGCCCAATAACTGCCACTGCTCCTGCCAATTGGCGGTGGGCAGCAGGCGGAAGTCGGTACGCACGTACTGGCTGATGCGTCCCTCCACATAGGCCAGTAGCACGCCCGCGCTGCTGGTCACCGTCACCTGGGTACGCAGGCCTTCCTTTACTTCGGCATCGCGCAGTACCTGGCGCAGCTGCGTTTCCAGCCGGTCCATGATCTGGCTAACGCGCACACGCAGGCGTTCGGTTTCGCCGGCGAGCGCGTCGCCATTGAGGATGCGGCTGATACCGGGGTTTTTCTCGGCAAAGGCCAGCACCAGGTAGAGGATCTTTTCACACTGCGCCAGGGTTGGGCCGCCGTCGGCAGCGATCTTGCTGATGCGCGTGAACAGGCTGTCCTCGATGTAGACGATGAGGCCCTCGAACATGCGCGCCTTGCTGGGGAAGTGCCGGTACAGCGCGGCTTCACTCACGCCCACCTGTTCGGCCAGCGCGGCCGTGGTGATGCGGCCGCCGGGGTGCTGCTCCAGCATCGTGGCCAATACCTGCAGGATCTGTTCGCGTCGTTGTCCGCGTTCGCGTGGCATGTCCCTTCCCTCTTGTTGTGGCGCGCTGCCTATTTGTGCAACGGCTTGCGGGTGATCTGCGTGCCGATGCCCTTGTCGGTAAACACTTCCAGCAGCACGGCATGCGGTACCCGGCCGTCGATGATCTGCACGCTGTTGACGCCGGAGCTCATGGCGTCCAGCGCACAGCCGATCTTGGGCAGCATGCCGCCGTGGATGGTGCCATCGGCGATCAGGGCGTTGATGTCATCCATCGTCATGCTGGCCTGCACCTTGCCGCTCTTGTCCTGCACGCCGGCGATGTTGGTGAGCAGGATGAGTTTCTCCGCATTCAGCAGCGCGGCGACCTTGCCGGCCACGATGTCGGCATTGATGTTGTAACTCTGGCCGTTGGCATCGGCGCCGATGGGCGCGATCACCGGGATGAAGTCGCTCTTCAGCATCATTTCCAGCACGGCCGGGTTGATACTGACGACTTCGCCGACGTGGCCGATGTCGATGATTTCGGGCACCTGCATTTCGGGGGTCTGGCGTGAAATGGTCATCTTGCGGCAGCGCAGGAAGTCGCCGTCCTTGCCGGTAATGCCCACGGCCTTGCCACCGTTCTTGTTCAGCAGGCTCACGATCTGTTTGTTGACGAGGCCGCCGAGCACCATCTCCACCACGTCCATGGTGGCGTTGTCGGTGACGCGCATGCCATCGACGAACTTGGATTCGATGCCGAGCTTTTCCAGCAGCGAGCCGATCTGCGGTCCGCCGCCGTGCACCACGATGGGATTCATGCCCACCAGCTTCATCAGCACGATGTCGCGCGCGAAGCTGTTCTTGAGATCTTCATCGATCATGGCGTTGCCGCCGTACTTCACCACGATGGTTTTGCCGTGGAAGCGCTGGATGTAGGGCAGCGCTTCGGTCAGCACACTGGCGATGTTCCTGGCGTCGTTCAGATCAAGTGTCATGGGTTCTTCCACAAGAGCAATCACTCACTATTCGCGGGCATTATATGCCACATCCTCCCCGTACGGGCGGGCGCGAGGATTCAGAAGGGGATCTGGTGGTCGGGCAACAAGCGCGTGAGCGCGCTGCGGAACTGCTGCTGGATCTGCAGCAGTGCCTCGGGAGCGTCGGCTTCGAAGCGCAGCACCAGATTCGGGGTGGTGTTGGACGCGCGAACCAGCCCCCAGCCCTGCTTGAAGTTGGCGCGGATACCATCGAGGTAGTAGAGGCTGGCACCGGGTAAACGCAGCTCCTTCTCCAGCAGCGCCATCAGCTCGAACTTCTCTTCCTCACTGACCGCCAGGAACAGCTCCGGCGTGCTGTAGCTGGGGGGCATCCGCTCCAGCAGGTCCTGCGCTGTGGCGTGGTATTTGTCCATCAGCTCCAGGAAGCGCGCGCCCACGTACAGCCCGTCGTCGAAACCGTACCAGCGGTGGCCGAAGAAGATGTGCGCAGAAAACTCGCCGCCCAGTGCTGCCTCGGTCTCCAGCACCTGCTGCTTCACAAAGCTGTGGCCGCTCTTGCACATGATGGGCCTGCCACCGCTGGCGGAGATCACGTGCGCGAGGTGGTGGCTGCTCTTCACGTCGAACACGATGGCCGCACCAGGCTCTTCACCCAGGATGTCCATGGCGAAGGCCAGCAGCATGTGGTCGGCGTCGATCATGTCGCCGCGGCTCGTCATCAGGATCACGCGGTCGCCGTCGCCGTCGAAGGCGATGCCGAGGTCGTAGTGCTGCGCTTGCAAGGCGGCGCGCAGCTGCAGCAGATTCTCCGGCCGCGTAGGGTCCGGGTGATGATTGGGAAAGTGGCCGTCCAGTTCGCAGAACAAGGTGTCCACCTCGCAACCCAGCGCGCGGAACAACTGCGGCGCTACCACTCCGGTGACACCGTTGCCGGCGTCGATGATGACGCGAAAGGGGTGCGTGTATTTCATGTCTCCGGTGATGCGCGCCAGGTACGCAGGCACGATGTCGTGCGTGGTGCAGGTGCCTGATCCTTCACGCAGCTCACCACTCACGATGCGCTCACGCCGGTGGGTGATGCGCTGTGACGCCAGCGCCCTGCGCTGCAGCACTACCTTGATGCCGTTGTAGTCGCGTGGATTGTGGCTGCCCGTGAGCATCACGCCGCAGGTCTGTGGCAAGGTGTGCGTGGCGAAATACAGCAGCGGCGTGGGCACCACGCCAAGGTCCACGACATTGCAGCCGGAGTTGAGGATGCCGTCGATCAACGCGGTGACGAGGGCCGGGCTCGACAGCCGGGCGTCGCGCGCCACCAGCAGCAAGTGTTCGCCGAGGTCCAGCACTTCACTGCCGATGGCCTGCCCGATGTTGCGCACGCTGTCGGCATCCAGGCCCTGGCCCACGATGCCGCGGATGTCATAGGCGCGGAAAATGCCTGCCGGAACATCGCGGCCCTGCAGCATCAGCCACGCTGCCGGTTGGCGCTGATCAAGGTCAGGATCTCGCGCGCGATCAGCATCTTGCCCGCGCGTTCGAACTGCGCTTCCTTGATGTGACCGGCTTTCTCCCAGTAGGCGGTGACGCTGGCTTCGTCCGCGCCGAAGGTGGCGGTGGCGTCGTTGGCGAAGATCATGTCGAGCTGTTTGTCGCGCAGTTTGCTGCGGGCATAGTCGGCGAGATTGTCGGTTTCTGCGGCAAAGCCCACGCAGAAAGGCTTGGGCTTGAGCTGTGCCACGGTGGCGAGGATGTCAGGGTTACGCACCAGTTCCAGCGTCAGCGTGTCGGCCTGTTTCTTGATCTTGCTGGCGGCAACCTGCGCGGGCCGATAGTCCGCCACAGCCGCCACGGCGATAAAGATTTCACCGGGCTCGGCAAGACTCGCCTCCAGCATCTGCTGCGCGCTTTCTACCTTCACCAGCTTCACGCGCTCCGGTGGCGGAAGGGCAACCGGCCCACTGATCAGCGTGACAGCAGCGCCGGCTTCCACCGCCGCCTGTGCCAGCGCGTAACCCATCTTGCCGGAGCTGTGATTGCTGAGGTAACGCACGGGATCGATCGCTTCACGCGTGGGGCCTGCCGTAATGGTGACCCTTACACCGGCGAGGGCACCGCTGACAAATTGTGCGGCAGCCAGCTCCGCAATGGCCTGCGGTTCCAGCATGCGCCCGGGGCCGACATCACCGCAGGCCTGTTCGCCGCTGTCGGGGCCGAACAGCCGCACCTTGCGGGCGCGCAGCAGCGTGAGGTTGTGTTGGGTAGCGGCATCCAGCCACATGGCCTGGTTCATTGAAGGCGCCAGCGCCAGTGGCCCGCGACGTGCCAGGCACAAGGTGGTGAGCAGGTCGGCCGCTTCGCCCTGCGCCAGCCGTGCGATGAAGTTGGCGCTGGCAGGTGCCACGAGAATCAGGTCGGCCCAGCGCGCGAGTTCGATGTGGCCCATCGCGGCTTCAGCGTCGGCGTCGAGCAGCTCGGTATGCACGCGCTGGCCACTCAGCGCCTGCATCGTCATCGGCGTGATGAACTCCTGCGCGCCGCGCGTCATCACCACGCGCACTTCCGCGCCGGCCTTGGTCAGCAAGCGGCACAGTTCCGCGCTTTTATAGGCAGCGATGCCACCGGTAAGGCCGAGCAGGATGCGTTTGTTCTGGAGACTACGCATGGGAAGGATGTCGAAAAAGGCTGGAAAACGTGGGGCAAGCCTACCAACAAGGGCAGGGCGCGCCAAGGCTCAGCCGCACCAGAAACACCAGAAAAACGGCGGGCGATAGAAGGTGATGAGACGTCCGCCGATGATCACGCCGAGCCAGCACAGCAGCGATACTGCCGCGCCGATCTGCGCCAGGCGCAGGCCCTGCCCGGCCGCCAGGTCGCGCCAGGCAAAGCGGTAAAACAGCAGCATGTTCACGCCCGCCAGCGCCATGAACAGCAGCTTGCTCTGGAAGGCCGGGTTGTAGAGGTACTGGTCCGGCACCGAGGTCACGAACATTACGCCCGTCATCACGTTCAGTGCAAAGCCTGCCACACCGAAAGGTACCAGCCGGTGCAGCGCCGTCACCGGAATCTGCCGTGCCACGCCCAGCAAGCGCAGGTCGAACAAGCCCACGGCGCCCACCAGCAACGACAGCCCGATGAAATGCAGCGACTCCACCACGGGCCAGCCCCAGGGCGAATGCATGAGGTCGAAGATGCCCATGCCTTTGGAAAAAGCCAGCAGTTGCGCTTCCATCAGCCGTGCCTCACTGCGTTCATGTGCCCACCAACTGGTCCACTTGCAGCACCGAGTAGGTGTAGGCCAGAAAGCGGCCACCCACGATGGCGGCAGTCCAGGTGAACAACAGCAACGGAGCCAGCCAGCGTGGGAACTCTGGTGCAGCACTGACGCGGACGCGCGCGCGCCACACACAGAAGCCCCACAGGCCCGCGGCCACCAGCAACAGCTTTATATAGAACAGCGGATTCGTCAGCGCCTTGGCCGGGTAGGCACACACCAGCATCAAGCCGGACACCAGCGCCAGCAGGGCACTGCCCCACATCAGCCGCTGCCAGCCCAGCAGTGCCTGCCACGGTAGCGCAGGTGCCACACCCAACAGACGCAGCGCCAGTACATAGTGGATGCCCACCAGCAGACCCATACCCACGGCATGCAGTGACAGCGCCAGCGGAAATCCCCACAGCGATTCGCGCACCCACAGGCCCAGGGCGCTGTCTTCGAGCGCGGCAAGCACGGTGATGAAGATCTGGGGCAGTTCCATGTGGAATCCGCAAAAAGTGACGCGCAGAGTATAGCCCCAGCCGGTGCCCGCAACACATAGCTGCATCCCTCATCCAACAACCGGCAGGCAATTCCCGGAATCTGGACTAGACTCAGGGTCCACGGATGGACACCTGGAACAGGCATGGCGATCAGGGATTGGCCGGCGGCTGAGCGCCCCCGCGAAAAGTTGGTGTTGCAGGGTGCCCAGAGCTTGTCGGACGCGGAACTGCTTGCCATTTTCTTGCGCACCGGTACGGCAGGCACCTCCGCGGTGGATCTGGCGCGCACGCTGCTCGGCAGTTTCGGCAGCGTGCGCGGCATCCTCGAAGCCGACAAGGACAGCTTCTGTGCCCACCCTGGCATGGGTGAGAGCCGCTTCGCCCAGTTGCAGGCGTCGCTGGAGCTGGCGCGGCGCCACATGCTGGAAACCCTGCAGCGTTCCGACGCCCTCACCAGCTCGGTACTCACCCGCAACTATATAAGATCCAGGATGCGCTCCTATACCCGCGAAGTGTTTCTCTGCCTGTTCCTCGACAACCAGCACCGCGTCATTGCCCAGGAGGAGTTGTTCTTCGGTACCATCGACGGCTCCATGGTGCATCCGCGCGAGGTGATCCGCCGCAGCCTGCACCACAACGCCGCCGCGCTGATCTTCGCGCACAACCATCCCAGCGGCGTGGCGGAACCCAGCCAGGCCGACATCAGCATCACGCGACGGCTGAAAAATGCGTTGGCACTCATAGACATACGCACGCTGGACCATCTGGTGGTGGGGGATGGAGAGGTCACCTCGCTGGCGGAACGGGGTCTGCTGTAGACCAGGGCCGGAAGGAGACCCTGCCGGGTGGCCGAATCGGCGCTGGAAGCAATTTCCGCTTGCCTCGCGCAAGACGCTTCTGGTATAAATCGCGCCTCTTTTTTTGCGCCCAATTTTTACTGAATTAGATCGAGGCAAGACATGTCCAGAGTATGTATGGTGACCGGCAAGGCACCCCAGGTCGGCAACAACGTCTCTCATGCCAAGAACCGCACCAAGCGCCGCTTTCTGCCCAACCTGCACACGCATCGTTTCTGGGTAGAAGCCGAGAATCGCTTCGTCAAACTGCGTCTGTCCAGCAAGGGCATGCGCATGATCGACAAGGTTGGCATCGACCAGGTACTGAGCGACCTTCGCGAACGCGGCGAGAAATTCTAAGTAAATCAATAAATTAGCCGTTCCTGGCCGCTGAGCCCACCGGGGTGACAGCGAGACGGAACGAGATCAAACGAGATAAGGAGTACTGAGATGCGTGACAAGATCAGACTGGTATCCAGCGCCGGCACCGGCCACTTCTATACCACCGACAAGAACAAGCGCAACATGCCTGACAAGATGGCAATCAAGAAATTCGACCCCGTAGTGCGCAAGCACGTGGTCTACAACGAAGCCAAGATCAAGTAAGGCTGCGTTACCCGTTTCAACGCTCTGATCGGTTGTTGAAAGTAATAAAAAAGCCCGTCCCCCAAGGTACGGGCTTTTTTATTGGCCCGAAATCAAGGGGTCAGGTTACTTGATCAGCCGGATCTGGGTCGATCAAGTAACCTGACCCCTTGATTTCACTCGCACCAGCGGGTGATGGGG
>JBIIWP010000138.1:0-6456 GCA_044338855.1 Pseudohongiellaceae bacterium
CCATGTCGTCGAGGCTCTGCGGCTTGGTATAGAAGGCGGGTACCGGCGGCATCACGATGGCCCCCATGTTCGTCACGTTCAGCATGCTCTGCAGGTGGCCGGCATGCAGCGGGGTTTCGCGCACCATCAGCACCAGCCGGCGCCGCTCTTTCAGTACCACATCGGCCGCGCGGCTCAACAGTGAAGACGTCACCCCCGTAGCGATCTCCGACAGCGAACGGATCGAACAGGGCGCCACCAGCATGCCCATGGTGCGGAAGCTGCCGCTGGAGATGGCCGCGCCGATATCGGTGCTCTGGTAATGCACGTCCGCCAGCGCACACAGCTCGGCGTACTTCATGTCGCTTTCGTGCGTCAGCGTCAGGATGGCGGACTTGCTCATCACCAGATGCGTTTCCACACCCAGCTCACGCAGCATTGTCAGCGCCGTGATGCCATAGACGATGCCGGAAGCACCGCTGATGCCCACGATGAGCCGTTTCCGGGAACTTGTTGCTGAATTCATGTAGTATTCGCCGCGTTTCGAACGGCCCTCATTGTAAGCCCTGCCCCGGTCTCTGTCCCCCCATGCCCCTGTTCCGCCTCGACGACGTCTATCTGGCCTACGGCACCCACGTGCTGCTCGACAAGGTCAACCTCACCATCCAGCCCGGGGAGCGCTGGGGCCTGCTCGGCCGCAATGGCGCCGGCAAGTCCACGTTCATGAAGCTGCTGCTCGGCGAGATCAAACCCGACGGCGGCGAGATCTGGCGCGAGCCCGAACTGCGCGTGGCCTACCTCAACCAGGAATTGCCGGAAGCCAGCGAGCAGACTGTGTTTGATTACGTAGCCGACGGCCTCGCGGATGCCGCTGTGCTCATCAAGCGCTTCCATCACCTCATCGAGCAGGAGCCAACCGACCGGGTGATGGCCGAACTCGATCAGGTGCAGCGCGACATCGACAATTGCAACGGCTGGTCTCTTGAGCAGAAGGTCGAGAGCATCATCTCGGCACTGGCGTTGCCGGCGCACAAGCGCATGCGCGAACTTTCCGGCGGCTGGGCGCGCCGCGTGGCGCTGGGCCGCGCACTGGTGAACGATCCCGACCTGCTGCTGCTCGACGAACCCACCAACCATCTCGACATCCCCGCCATCCAGTGGCTGGAAAAGCAGCTGCGCGATTATCGCGGCGCTGTTGTCGTCATCACGCACGACCGCGCGTTCCTGCAGCAAGTGGCCAACCGCATTCTCGAAATCGACCGCGGCAAGCTGCGCGCGTGGCAGCACGACTACGAACGTTTCCTGGTGTTCCGCGACCAGCAGCTGGAAGCCGAAGCCAAGTCCAACATGGAATTCGACAAGAAGCTGGCGCTGGAAGAAGTGTGGATACGCCAGGGCATCAAGGCACGCCGTACGCGCAACGAAGGTCGCGTGCGCGCACTGGAAGCCATGCGTGCAGAATTCAGCGCGCGCCGCGTGGTGCAGGGCAAGGTCAACATGCAGGTCAACACCGCTGATGACAGTGGCAAGACTGTGATGGAGCTCGAAGGCATTTCGCACGGCTACGAAGGCAAGCTGCTGATCCGCAACTTCAGCACGAAGGTGCAGCGTGGTGACAAGATCGGCCTCGTCGGTCCCAACGGCAGCGGCAAGAGCACGCTGCTTAAAATCCTGCTGGGCCAGCTTGTGCCGGATCAGGGCAAGGTAAAGATCGGCACCAAGATCGAACTGGCCTACTTCGATCAGCTGCGTGCGGATCTCGACGGCGAAAAAACCGTGATCGAAAATCTTGCCGACAGCGGCGACTACATCGAGGTCAACGGCAAGCCGCGCCACGTCATCTCATACCTGCAGGATTTTCTGTTTGCACCGGATCGCCTGCGCCAGCCGGTGAAGGCCTTGTCGGGCGGTGAACAGAACCGCCTGATTCTGGCGCGCCTGTTCAGCAAGCCCGCTAACCTGCTGGTGCTCGATGAACCCACCAACGATCTCGATCTGGAAACCCTCGAGCTGCTGGAAGAACTGCTGCTGGAATTCCAGGGCACCTTGCTCCTGGTGAGCCACGACCGCGCCTTCCTCGACAACGTGGTACAGAGCTGCATCGTGTTTGAAGGTCGCGGCAAAGTGGGGCGCTACGTCGGTGGTTATCAGGACTGGGTGAACCACGGTGGCGTGTTCAGCGCCGAGGACGGCAGCGTCGCGGCTGATGCCTATGGCGCCACGCCGGAGCCTGTCGCTGCGCCCAAGCCCCTGCCCAAGGCAGAGGCTCCGGCCAAACCTGCCGAGAGCAAAGGCAAGCTTACCTACAAGCTGCAACGTGAACTGGAGCAACTGCCTGCCGACATCGACAAGGCAGAGAAAGAAATCGCGGCGCTGGAAAAGGAAACCGCCGCGCCCGGTTTCTATCAGCGTCCGCGCGCAGACACTGCAGCCGTACTTGGGAAGATTTCAGAAGCGCAGCTGAAGCTGGAGCAGTTGTTTGCGCGCTGGGAAGAGCTGGAAGCACTGAAGTAGTTGCCGGCTGCGCTCAATCGCAGGCCCGCATCGGCGCACTCAACATCCACTTGTCCATCGCAAAGAAGAACGCCGGCACCGTGCCGATCAGGTAGATCGACATACTCTGCCACAGCGCCACACCGATGAAGACCCAGGTCAGCAGCACCCACGCGATCATGGCACGCAGGCCGTACACCACGTGCAGGTAGGAGCGGCGCCCGCACAGGCTGCAGGTGGCTGGCGCAAAAGATACCGACAGCAACTTGTGCAGGGTAGCGATGCCAGGCTGGCGGCAGTGCGGGCAGGAGTACATCGGGATAGGTCCCATGATCTGTATCAATGGATTATAGGGGCGATGTCCAGTGCCCGGGCAGCGCTTTTGAAGGATTGACCTGCGTCAACGGCGGGAAGGCCAGGGCACTGCCATACTCGACACATCTTCAACGTGGAGAGTGCACCATGAGTCAACTGGCTAAAAACTTTGCTTACCTCGTGAGCGGTCTGATCGGCGTGATGATCGGCCTGATCATCCTTGCCATGGCGCTGGCCAGCAATTCGGCCGCCGCCCAGGAGCAGGCCTCCGGCCTGCTGAAGCCGCCCGTCAGCCTCAATGCTTTGATGGTGACGCTGGTGGACCACAGTGCCCACTACATCTGGGACTACGGCAACATGCAGCGCGAAATCACGCCGGATGAATGGCGTACCGTGGAGTATTACGCGATCCAGCTGACAGGCAGTGCTTCCCTGATTACGGTCGGTGGCAGCGGGCCGCTGGACAATACCTGGGTTGCAGCACCGGAATGGACCAAGTTGTCGCAGGACATGATGGATGCGTCTGTGCTGGCGCTCGATGCGGCCAAGTCACAGGACAAGGCCAAGCTGCTGGCAGCCGGCGATCCGTTGGTGGAAAGCTGCGAAGGTTGTCATGTTGCCTTCAAGCCCGGCATTCCCACCGAAGGTATCATGCACCAGCCGGACTACGACTACCTCTATCACCTCTTCCGCTAAATCCGCGTATCGGGTGGATCAGTTGGTAAGCTTGATCCACTCGCCGGCTTTCGGCTCACCCACCGGGTAATCCCCGTTCATCAAGCGCAGCGTTTCCTCGGCGTAGTCGGGGATACGCGTCCTGCGCGCCAGCTGCGCGTAGGTTTCGCGGCCGTTACTCTGGATCCACTCCACCTGCAGCGGGTTGGCAAATACACCTTCATTGCGCGCGATGGGGCGGAAGCTCTTGATGCTTTCCACGATGTTGGCGTTCTGGGCTTCGTCGGCAATCGTTGCAGTGAAGATAAAGGCGCGGCCGCTGTGATAGATCACCGCGATGCGATTGCCGCCGTCTGGATGCAGGCCGGTCCAGCCGCTGAGGCCGAACTGGTTCAAGGCCTCACTCTGCTGCAGTTCGGGAATGCCGAGGTCCTCGCGCAGGAACAGGCGCGGCTCCTTGTTCTGCTGCAGGCGCTGTACTTCCACCAGCAGGCTGGCCTTCTCCTCCGGTGCACTGGCGTTCAGCGTGGTGGTGGTTTCACTCCAGCTCCAGTCCTGCGGAAATACCATCGTGTAATTCAGCAGGCTCTGGTAGTAGCGGTTACGGCTTTCCACACCGGCGAGGTTCTGCGCGCTGGGGCCGACTATGATGCCCTGCGTGTTGTTGCGGAAATCCGCGGGATCCACCGTGGCGAGCTTGCTCTGGTCCAGCGTGCCGACCTTGCCCACCGCCTGCTGCAGACGTGTATCGTTACGCGGGTGCGTGGCAAAGAGGCCGTGGTAGGCCGGGCCGCGATTGGACACCTTCTTCATGAAGTCTTCGTGGTTCTTCAGCACGCCGATCACTTCCAGCACGGCGCTGGGATCGTAGCCAGCGCGGTACATGTACTCGGCGCCGAGCTCGTCTGCTTCCAGTTCCATCTCGCGACCGTAACCACTGATCAGCGCACCGCCGAACAGATCGGCCGTATCGCCCAGCACGTTGGTGCCGGTGGCGAAGATGGAGGCTACGGTCACGGCGGTGGACAGCACCTTGCCGGTACGTGCCGCCGTCTGTTGACGCACGGCATGGCGGCCGGTGACGTGTCCGATCTCGTGCCCGATCACCGCGGCCATCTGCGCTTCGCTGGTGAGGAAGGTCAGCAGTCCGCGGTTCACGTAGATATAGCCGCCAGGCAGCGCAAAGGCGTTGATGTCGGGGCTGTCGATCACGGTAAAGGTGTAGGTCAGTTCGGGGCGGTCTGACACTGCCGCCATCTTCTGGCCAATGCGGTCGATGTAGGCCTGCAGCTTGGCGTCACGGTACACCGGCACGCTCTTCATGATTTTCTCGTGCTCTTCCTTGCCGATTTCCAGCTCACGATTCTCCGTCATCAATACGAAGTTGCTGCCACCAGTGGGATTGCTGGCACAGGCGCTGAGGAAGATGGCCAGCGTCAACGCACTGGCCGTGGCGAGGGAAAATCCGGCGTGTTTGGAAAGTCTGTGCATGGGGATAAGCCTTACATCCAGGGTAAGTGGCTCAGCTGCCGTTGATGAATTGCTTGAGCTGGTTGCCGAGGCCAGCGCAGGCATTGGCTTCCACGCGCGCGATCAGCGGGATGGGTACCACGAGTGCCGGCATATAACTCTGGCCGTTGGAGTCGGTGCTGATCGAGCCCACAATGTCCTGCTCATCGAGACCCCAGATCTCGGCTTCGAAATTGGAATCGTCTTCCCAGGTGCCGAAGCCGAAGCAGCCACCGCCACCTGGGCCGATGGCACAGGAAATGGAACCAGCGGAATCGCCGCGCTGCGTCAGGCCATCTACCCACACGATGTATTCCACGCCGAACTGTTCAAGGCGCTGCTTTGCCATGTCGATGGCCATCAGCTCCTTTAGGTGAGTTGTGCGCATCGGTGCCGTGCGTGGCTCGAAGAAGGGGAACATGGCGTCGAGGAACTCGCGCTCGTTGACTACGTTGATGCCGTCCTGACCGCCGCCGACAACATTGGCCACGCACTGGATGAAGTCACCCTCGGTTTCATAGTCGTTGTTCTGGCGACGCCCGAGGATCACGATGCTTTCATCGCCCGTAATACTGGTGGCGCCCTGGCGGAACTCATCGATCTCGGTGGTGGTGCAGCCTGCCAGAAACAGTCCCAGCAAGGTGGCGGACAACAGCTGGAACAGCGCGCGGCCAGGCTGTCCTGTGGTTCTGTCGATGCTGTATGTCATGGGCGTATGCCTGCGTTGCAATCAGGATTACTGGCTGCTGTCACTGGTACTCTGTTGCAGCCACTCTCTTACATCAGGAATCTCGTTGAAGCCCAGCGTAAAGCTTGCAGCGAGGTCGCGCATGGCCACGAGGGCGGCGTTCTGCACGCCAGCGTCCACGCCCATCAGGCTCTCGGTGGGGGCTTTGCCGTAGGCGGTCATCACCCAGTCGGCGATGTACTCACCGTCGGGCTGCGTGAGGCGCATGTTGTACTTCAGCCACACTTCATACACGTTCAGCTTGGTCTTGTCGGGAAGGCCCAGCTGGAATTCTTCGATGGTGGGGATGAACACGGCGTCGACGCCTTCCGTGGTGGTGGGATCGCTCAGCGGTACCACGCGCTCGAACATAGCCGGCAGCAGGGTGTCGAACAGCTTCACCTGCGAAGCACCACTTTGGACAATGTACTGATCATTGCCGGAGCTGTCGTCGATCTCGGTATAGGCGAAGGTGCGCAGCTCTTCGGGATAGTAAACGCCAACGGTCAGCGGGATCTTGGCCACCAGCGGCGATGGGTAGCTGCCGTCCAGCGTAATGGTACGCGCGGCGCAACCGGCCAGCAGGGTCAACAGCAGGACGCTGCACCAGTGTGACGCGGTGTGGAAGGTTCTGCGCTGCGATCTCGGCTCCATCTTCCTGCCCTTCATGCATTCTTTACACTTACCCGCCCGACAGGGCAGGGACTTCATATTACTCCAGTTTTCGTCCGATCAAAGCTGGTTAGTAAAACTCGTTC
>JBIIWP010000162.1:0-4654 GCA_044338855.1 Pseudohongiellaceae bacterium
CCGTTGTCGTAGGTCTTGTGCAGATCCTTGATGGAAATGGCGAGAGTCATGAGGGCACTGTGCTGGAAAAACAGCGCGCAAGCATAGCAAAAGGCGGGAGGGAAGGCACCGGCAATCCCGGTGCTTTCCGGTCCAGCATGCTCCGGGAGCAGGCACATCCTTGTGCCGCCTGCAGCATAGTAGCGCTTGCCGGGTTCCGCCACCGGGAATGGCCGTGCACAAGGTTTGGGCGTTTCGCC
Organism: Pseudohongiellaceae bacterium; assembly: GCA_044338855.1. Lineage (GTDB taxonomy): Bacteria > Pseudomonadota > Gammaproteobacteria > Pseudomonadales > Pseudohongiellaceae > CAILUG01. The sequence continues at coordinate 240 of JBIIWP010000162.1, forward strand.
TGCCCTTGCTATCATGCCGGGCGTCCAGCAAAGCTCCGGCCTGCCCATGTATTTCATACTGTTCCTGCTTCTTGCACTGCTCATCGCCGGCATCATCGCGCTGCTGCACCGCTATCAGGTGAAAAACCGTTCGGATGTCGTCGATCGCATGGCCCCCCTTGCTGCAGTGGATCTATCGTTCATCGACCAGGTCAGCCCGCAGTCTTCCTCTGCGGCTGCCCCGGTAGCGGATATCCCCGTGTTTACCGCAGCATCTGCCCCTGATGCTGGCATCACCGACAACTGGCAGGACCAGGTCAAACGTCTGCGCGACGACGGCCAGGACACCGCAGCGGTTGTTGTCTGCCGGCAACAATTCCCGCGTATCCAGGCCTTCCAGCAAGCCGCCATCATCCTGCGGCACCTGATCCGGGAGCAGGTTGAAGCGAATCACGGCGTGGTAAAGGAGCTCAAGGAACTGTACCGGATCGCTGTAATGGCAGATCTGTACCGTAACTCAAACCCGGTAAAGCCGAAGGATGCACGCCTTGCGCTGCAACAGTTGCTGAAGCTGGAATTTGACTACGCTGCCATCGGTACCCGGCATCTGCGTCTGCTCACCAAGAGTGATGTCCGTCATCTGGAACAATTGTGGGGGCGCCCCGTGCAGCACCAGCATGCCGAGGACTGCCCCGGCATCCGCTGGGACGAGCTTTGCCAATGACGAACAATGAGAGCGGATTGTCAATGCAGGACCGCCGCCAGATTCCAGAGCCGGCCGCCCTTACCCCTGCCGTGGTAGTGCAGGCGACCCAACAGCTCGAACGCGAGATCCGCCTCATCGAAGGCTGGCTGACCGAACTCGAGGGCACCAGCAGGGACAATCCGGAGGCACTTTCGGCCCGCAAGTCCTATGGTGACATGATCCAGAGCCGCCGCGACCTGCTGCAAACCCTGCAGAAGAAGCCTTGAGCTCAGCCAGAAACCACTGATCAAACCCAGCGAGAGGTAACCCCGTGCTGACACGAATCCAGGCCGAGACCATGCTTACCCTGCAAGCTCGCATGAACGCCAAGGTAAATCCAGCGTGGATAGTGGCTGCCTACCCCTACTTGCGCGCCGTGGTAGTGGAAGGTGCAGAAGCGATGGAGCATCGTGGCTGGAAATGGTGGAAAAAGCAGGACTGCGACATGGAGCAGCTGCAGATGGAGCTCGTGGACATCTGGCACTTCACGCTCTCGCACATCCTGCTGGCGCATAACGGTGACGAAAATGCGGCACTGGATGAACTGCTGGCACCCGACACGACGACCAGCCTCACCTTCGATGGCCGGGACTACGTGTTGGCTGAACTGGACCTCATCAGCAAGATGGAACTGAACATTGGCCTCGCCGTCGCGCGCCGTATCAGTATCCCGCTGTTTGCCGGGTTGTTACAGGATTGCGACATGAGCTGGCAGGACCTGTTCTGCCAGTACGTCGGCAAGAACGTGCTGAACTTCTTCCGCCAGGACCATGGCTACAAGGAAGGCACCTACCGCAAAAACTGGGGCCAGCGCGAGGACAACGAGCACCTGGTCGAAATCATGGCCTCACTCGACAGCGGCCACGAAAATTTCCAGCATCAGCTCTACTCCAGCCTGAAAGACCGCTACGAAATCAACAAATAGCAAAGGATGGAGTCAGGGAAGGACAGCGCCTGCGGCGTTCGAAGCCAGTACACCAGAACTGCGCGCTGATCAAGCAAATGGCGCGAGGGCCAAGACATAAAAAGTGGGGTGACTGACGGGGCTCGAACCCGCGACAACCTGAGTCACAGTCAGGGACTCTACCAACTGAGCTACAGTCACCATAGAGGCCTACAACTACTACTTCAACTACTTCCCGCCTGCCAGCCGACATTCCCTTATCACCAACAGCTGTGACTTGCTGATGCCGCCGCGGTCCGCAAGGACCACTGCAAGGATTGTGGCACGCCCGGCAGGACTCGAACCTGCTACCCTCGGCTTAGAAGGCCGATGCTCTATCCAGATGAGCTACGGGCGCTCTAAAACTGGAAAATTGGTCGGGGTAGAGAGATTCGAACTCCCGACATTCTGCTCCCAAAGCAGACGCGCTACCAGACTGCGCTATACCCCGAATCGTACTTCTTGCGAGAGGCGGCATCATACTGATCCCCCCCTGCCCGGTCAATCAGAAAAGCCGGGCATTGCGACTGATTTTCAAGCCAAATCAGCGGGTCTGGTTCAGCGCTCGATACGCCAGGAACTGACCCCGTTCTTGTCTTCTACCACCACATTGAGCGCTTTCAGCACATCGCGGATACGATCTGCTTCGGCCCAGTTACGGTCGGCGCGGGCCTGGTTGCGCTGGACGACAAGGCCGTCGACAAGTGCAGCATCCACATCATCCCCGCCGCCTTCCCGCAGGAAGCTTTCCGGATCGGAGCCAAGAATGCCCAGTACATCCGCCAGCCGGTGCAGCAACGCGGCATGGTGCAAGGCCTGCTGCGGATCGCTGTCCTTGAGGCGATTGATTTCACGTACCAGGTCGAACAGCACACCCAGGGCCTCCGGCGTGTTGAAATCGTCCTGCATCGCGGCATGGAAATCGCGCTCGAACGCCGTATCCGTCGCCGGCTCCACACCCGCCAGATCCAGCCCCTTCAACGCATGGTAGAAACGCTCCAGCGCCGCCCAGGCGGTGCGCAGGTTATCTTCGGAGTAATTGATGTGGCTGCGATAGTGGCTCGACACAAGGAAGTAGCGGATCACCTCGGCAGGGTACTGCTTCAATACTTCACGAATAGTGAAAAAATTGCCGAGCGATTTCGACATCTTTTCGTTGTCCACGCGCACCGGACCATTGTGCATCCAGGTATTGACGAAGTGGCAGCCGGTAGCGCCTTCGCTCTGCGCAATCTCGTTGTCGTGGTGCGGGAACATCAGATCGCTGCCGCCGCCGTGGATGTCGAAGGTATGGCCCAGGCAGGTAGTGGACATAGCCGAGCATTCGATGTGCCAGCCGGGACGCCCAAAACCCCAGGGCGACTCCCAGCCCGGTTCCTCCGGTTTGGCCGCTTTCCACAGCGCGAAGTCGCGTGGATCGCGCTTGCTCTCCTCAACTTCGATACGCGCGCCCGCCAGCATTTCCTCAGGGTTCTTGCGTGACAGGCGGGCATAGTCCGGAAAGCTGTCCACCGCGAAATACACGTCGCCGTTGGCGGCAGCGTAGGCCTTGTCCTTGGCAATCAGTGTTTCCACCATGGCGATGATCTCGCCGATATAGCGCGTGGCCCGCGGCTCGATGTCGGGACGGGTGACGCCGAGCGCCGCCTCGTCTTCAACCATGAAATTGATGAAGCGCTCGGTAAGGTCCGTGAAGACCTCGCCGTTCTCCTGGGCGCGACGGATGATCTTGTCGTCGATGTCCGTGATGTTGCGGACATAAGTGACCTCGTAGCCCGCAGCACGCAGGTAACGCACCACCACGTCGAAGGCCACCAGCATGCGCGCATGGCCGATGTGGCAGTAGTCGTAGGTCGTGAGGCCGCAGACATACATGCGCACCTTGCCCGCTTCGATGGGTTGGAACGGTTCCTTGCGCTGGGTCAGCGTGTTGTAGATCTGCACGGCGCCGTTCCTCACGCTTTCTGCTGTTTGGCCCAGCTGTCACGCAGGCCGATGGTGAGATTGAACACCGGCGCACCGGGTTTGCTGTCGTGGCGATCCGCACAAAAATAGCCTTCGCGTTCGAACTGGAAACGTTCTTCCGGCACAGCACTGGCCAGCGCCGGTTCGGCACGACACCCCTGCAGCACCACCAGCGACTGCGGATTCATGTGATCGCGGTAGTCGCCGTCGGCTGCATCAGGGGCTTCATGGCTGAACAGACGGTCGTACAGGCGCACTTCCACCGGTACGGATTCCTGCGCCGGCACCCAGTGGATGACGCCCTTCACCTTGCGGCCTTCGGGATTCGCGCCCAGCGTCGCCATATCGCAGGAGCAATGCAGTTCAGTGATGTTGCCGGCCGCATCCTTCACGACCGCGTCACACTTGATGACGTAGGCACCGCGCAGCCGCACTTCCCCACCGGTAACAAGGCGCTTCCAGCCCGGGGGCGGCACTTCCTCGAAGTCACTGCGGTCGATGAACAGTTCGCGCGCAAACGGGATACTGCGCGTGCCCATGCTTTCATCCTTCGGATGCCGTGGCAGCACGATATCTTCGCGCTTGTCGGCCGGGTAATTGGTCAACACCACCTTCAAGGGACGCAGCACGCAGAGTGCGCGCGGCGCGCTGCGGTCGAGGTCCTCGCGCAGGCAGAATTCCAGCATGCCCACATCGACAGTGCTGTTGGATTTGGTGATGCCTGCCATCTCCACCAGGTTGCGGATGGACGCTGGCGTATAGCCGCGGCGACGCATGCCGTCC
>JBIIWP010000078.1:0-15242 GCA_044338855.1 Pseudohongiellaceae bacterium
GTCAGCTGGGCCATTACCGGCACATCGCGGCGCGTTACCACAAAGTACTGGCTGAGCGTGTACTTGAGTTCTTCCCACCAACTGGCTTCGACTGCCAGCGGAGCCCCATCAGGCGCCACAAACTGCAGCGGTCGCTCGCCTTCACCCTGCACATCCAGTGCTGCCAGCTGCTGTGCCAATTCTCCCAGCTGCAGGTAAAGGGCCTGTATCTGCGGCACTTCCACGGCACGCAGCGCATCCAGTTCCAGTTGCAGCGCGGCTCGTGCCGGCTGCAGTGCAGGATCACTGATCAGTTGCAGGCGCGCATTGGCAGTAAGGTAGAGACTGATGGCACTGGCAACGTTATGGCCGTGCACGGCCTGTTGCTGTGCAAGACGCAGCAGGGTAGTTACTTCCACCAGCAACCAGTCATGCCCGGAGTCCGCCACCTGCGAGACCACATCACGGCGCAGCGTGTCCAGCTCGCGGCGCAGTCCCGCCATCTCCGCCTGTGGATCGCTGTTGCGACTGTCATCCAGTGCGGACTGCAAGCGCTGTGCGAGCTGTACACGTTCTGCCTCAGCTGCCGCCAGACGTTGTTCGAAGGTGGTACTGCGCTGCTCCAGTGCATAGGCGTTGCCTGCAAGCGTTTCCATCGCCTGGCGCTGCTGCAGGAATACAAAGCCAACCAGGACCACGCCGGCCAGCGCGAGCAGGGACAACAGCCAGAGCAGCAAAGGAGCGCCACGTGCAGGTGTTGCTGCAGATTTGGCGGCTGGTGGCGGCAGGGACGTTGCCGGTGCGGAGGAGGAATTCGAGTCTGTCATACAGGGTTACCTGCAAAGGCCTGCAGCAGGCCTGATAGTATCGCCGCATCGGTGGCGCCGCTCATGCACACGACGTGCAGGAAGCCGGCGACCCTGGCCTGCTCGACCAGGCGCTCCGACACCACGTGCAAGGGCAGCTGCGCCCATTGCGCATACCACTCGCGGAACAGCGACTTGAGGTTGTCCATGGCTTCGGCGCTGCTGATCACGATGGCATCAGGTGGCTGGTCTTCCAGTGCATGCTGCAGCCACGAGCGTGGATGGGCCGGCAGGCAGCGGCCATATAGCTCCGCGTAATCGACATGACAGCCGCGCTGGCGCAGGCCGAGCGCGAGCGTCTCGCGACCGCCGATACCACGGATGACCAGCGCCTTCTTGCCGGCAATGTATTGCAACTCGGGCAAGGCCAGCAGTCCTTCGCTGTCTGCGCGTTCAGCCGGGTAACGCACCCTGAGCCCATGCTCCTCCAGTACACGGCCCGTAGTGGGCCCCACCGAGAAATTCTGCGGATGCACGGGATACTGGGGCCAATAGTGACTGATGGCATCGAGCCCGGCCTTTGCCGCGTTGGCGCTGATATAGATGATGAAATCGTAGCGCTCCAGCGCCAGCAGCATCGCGCGCGTGTCGGCATCAGCGGCTACTGGCACAATCTCCAGCAAGGGCAGACAGAACGGCGCGGCACCATGCTCACGCAGGGTAGCAGCGAGCTGCACGTTCTGCTCTTCAGGACGCGTAAGCCAGATACGCTTGCCGGTGAGTGCTCGCTTGTTCAAGTCATCCTCAGTGTGGATCCAGCGCTTCAAGAATGGCGGAGGCGCCCTGGCGCAGCAGGTCTTCGGCCAGGATCACGCCAAGTTCTTCGCTAAGGTGCGGCGCACCGCTGATTTCGCTGCGCAAAATGTGACTGCCGTCCGGGCTGCCGACAAGACCGCGCAGATACAATTCACGTCCACGCGGGCCTTCGCCCAGCAGCGCCAGTGCCGCGATGGGCACCTGGCAGCCACCTTGCAGGCGCGCATTCATGGCACGCTCAGCCGTCACGCACAGTGCCGTGTTTTCATGATGCAGGCACGCGAGCAAGAGCCGGGTCTCCTCATCATCCAGGCGCCCTTCGATGCCCACGGCACCCTGGCCACCGGCCGGCAGTGAGCGCTCCACCGGCAATAACTCCCGGATGCGCTCGCGCAGCTCGAGGCGAATCAGACCAGCACCGGCCAGGATGATGGCATCGTACTCGCCTTCGTCCAGCTTGCGCAGGCGCGTGCCGACATTGCCACGCAGGTCCTTCAGATGAAGGTCCGGACGCAGCGCACGCAACTGGCACTGGCGGCGCAGGCTGGAGCTGCCCACCACCGCACCCTGCGGCAGCGCGTCGAAGCTGGCAAAATTATTGGACACGAAAGCATCACGGCAGTCCTCACGCTCGCAGATGGCGAGCAGACCCAGGCCCTCCGGAAACTCCATTGGCACATCCTTCATGGAATGCACGGCGATGTCGGCACGGCCTTCCAGCATGGCTACTTCCAGCTCTTTGATGAAGAGGCCCTTGCCGCCGATCTTTGCAAGCGGCGAAGTGAGGATCTGGTCGCCGCGCGTGGTCATCGGCACCAGTTCGACCTGCAGGTCCGGGTGGGCAGCATGCAGGGTGGCTTTCACGTACTCGGCCTGCCACAGGGCCAGGGGGCTTTCGCGCGTGGCGATGCGCAACAGGGTCTTGCTCATGGTGCTCTCGTATCAAAAAAGCGAAGCGGCAGAGGGTGCGACTTCATGCAGCTAGTGGAACAGGCGCTATTGTACGCCAGCCCGCAGGCTCAGGCCCGCCATATGGCGATCCAGCTTTCCTCGTTCGGTAGCACTTCTGCGAATCCGGCAGCCTGCAGGTCTTCCTCGCTCCAGTGCGAGCGATGGTCTTCCAGTGGATTGGCCTCCACGTGCTGCTCGTAGAAGTCCTTGGGCGTGCTTACCAACGCCGCCCTCGAAGCCACACGGCGCAGCTGTGCCAGGAACAGCAGGCCCTCGTCCTTGTCAAAGTGCTCAAGAATATCGATGGCAATCAGCAGCTCGTAGCTGTTGTCCGGCAGGGTAGCCAGGCACTCCAGCGCATCGGCGATCATGAGCTTGTTGTAGGACCACTCATGTACCGGCGTGATGTAGCCCGCAAAGCCCTCGATGCCATCGATACGGATCTGCCAGTCCTCCCGCGGCCGCAGCCAGCCCTGGTCACCCTCGATATGGAACAGGTTCAGCGCCTCCAGTTTGGTGCGCAGCAGAAAGCCGTATTGGCCCAAGCCGATGCCTATATCCAGAACGGAACGTGGCCGATACTGCTCGACCCACCCGACAATGGGAGTAAGTTGGGAGGTTTGGCTGAAGGGCATAGGTGACTCGCGGGCATGAAAAGTTGGCAGCGAGGATAGGTGTGGCTTCCGGCCCTGTCCAGCCCGAATACGGTAGCTTCCCTGCTATAATCGCCCGCCTTTACGCAGCCAATGGGCTGCCCAACCGCAACAAGAGCCCAAGACATGAGTCAGGACAAACTCTGGGGTGGCCGCTTCTCCGAGCCCACCGACGCCTTCGTTGAACGCTTCACTGCCTCCGTAGGGTTCGACAAGCGCATGTACGCCGCCGACATCCGCGGCTCCATCGCGCACGCCACCATGCTGGAGCAGGCCGGCATCCTCACGGCTGCGGAGCGCAAGGCCATCGTCGAGGGTCTGGAAGCCATCAAGGCTGACATCGACGCCGGCACCTTCGAATGGTCCGTCAAGCTCGAAGACGTGCACATGAATGTGGAGAGCCGCCTCACCGACCGCATCGGCCTCACCGGCAAGAAGCTGCACACCGGGCGCTCGCGCAACGACCAGGTTGCCACCGACATCCGCCTGTACGTGCGCGAAGAGATCGACCTGCTGCAGGCAGAGATCCGCCGCCTGCAACAAGGTATTCTGGATGTGGCCGAACGCGAAGCTGAAACCATCATGCCCGGCTTCACGCACCTGCAGACCGCCCAGCCAGTCACCTTCGGCCACCACCTGATGGCCTGGTTTGAAATGCTGCAGCGCGACTTCGAACGCCTCACCGACTGCCGCAAGCGCGTCAACATCTGCCCGCTGGGCGCTGCCGCGCTGGCCGGCACTACCTATCCCATCGACCGTCATCTCACGGCTGAACTGCTCGGCTTCGACCGCCCCACGGAGAACTCGCTGGATTCCGTCAGCGACCGCGACTTCGCCATCGAACTGACCGCGGCCTGCAGCCTCATCATGATGCATCTGTCACGCTGCTCTGAGGAGCTGGTGCTGTGGACCTCCTCGCAGTTCAACTTCATCGACTTGCCTGACCGCTTCTGCACCGGCAGCTCCATCATGCCGCAGAAAAAGAATCCCGATGTACCGGAACTGGTGCGCGGCAAGAGCGGTCGCGTCACCGGCCATCTCGTCAGCCTGTTGATGCTGATGAAGGGCCAGCCGCTGGCGTACAACAAGGACAACCAGGAAGACAAGGAACCACTGTTCGATACCCTGGACACCACGCGCGACTGCCTGAAGGCCTACGCCGACATGGTGCCTGCCATCAAGCCGAAAAAGGAGCAGATGCGCGAAGCGGCGCAGCGCGGCTACGCCACGGCAACGGACCTCGCTGATTATCTGGTGAAGAAAGGCATGCCGTTCCGCGATGCACACGAAGTCGTCGGCAAGAGCGTGGCCTATGGCATTGCCAGGAAGAAGGACCTGAGCGAGCTGTCGTTGGTGGAACTTCAGCAGTTCAGCGACACGATCAACGACGACGTCTACGAGGTATTGAGCCTCGAGGGCTCAGTGAACGCACGTGACCACATCGGTGGTACTGCACCTGCGCAAGTGCGTGCGGCAATAAAGCGGGCACGCAAGCTGTTTTGATTGCGGAAGCTGACACCACGGGCTATAACTCCTGCTCGTCACCCTGCTTTTCAGGCGAACTGTCTGGAACCACCCATTACAGGAGGTTCACATGAAACTGTTCGACTCCGGTCTACGCATACTACTGACCCTGGCCTTGCTGTTGCTCCCACTTGCCGCTGCGCCCCAATCAACTGCTGGCGTCGTGCGGGTCTTCACCATTGATGGCGCCATCGGGCCGGCGATCAGTACCTATCTGCAGGAAGGTCTCGAGCGTGCCAGGCTGGAAGATGCCGCCTTGGCAGTCATCCAGATGGACACACCAGGCGGCCTCGATACCGCCATGCGCGACATCATCCAGGCCATTCTGGATTCGGATGTTCCTGTTGCCACCTACGTTTTTCCGCAAGGTGCCCGTGCCGCCAGCGCCGGTACCTACATTCTTTATGCCAGCCACATAGCGGCAATGGCCCCCGCCACCAATCTGGGCGCGGCAACGCCCGTTCAGGTGGGGATGCCCGCCCTGCCCGGAAATGAAGAAGAAGAGCAGAGCGCCAGCCCGTCGGCCATGGAGCGCAAGATGGTCAATGATGCCAGTGCCTACATTCGCGGTCTGGCAGAGCGCAATGGCCGCAATGCTTTCTGGGCAGAATCTGCCGTGACGGAAGCCGCGTCACTTTCAGCCAACGAGGCACTGGTCGAGAATGTGATCGACATCGTCGCCACCGATCTGGCCGACCTGTTGGCGCAAGTGCATGGCCGCCAGATCGATATCAAGGGCAAGCTGGTAACTCTGGATACAGCGAACAGCCCGGTCATGTATGACGAAATGGATTGGCGCATGCAGATACTCACGGTACTGACCAACCCCAGCCTGATCCTGATATTGGCCATGATCGGGTTTTATGGACTGATTCTGGAGTTCTACAGTCCCGGCTTCGGTTTCGGCGGTATAGTGGGCATCATCTGCCTCTTGCTGGCCGGCTATGGCCTGCAACTGTTGCCAGTGAACTACGCCGGATTGGGATTGATAGCCCTGGGAATGGGCCTGATGGTGGCGGAGGCCTTCCTGCCCAGTTTCGGGATACTGGGTATCGGCGGCATCGTGGCGTTTCTGGTGGGTGGCGTGATGCTGGTGGATACCGAAGTCGATGTATTCCGTGTTTCCACGCCCTTGCTGCTGGCTATCGCCGTGTTTAGCGCACTGATGCTGGTCCTCACGCTGCGTATGTTCATCAGTATCAGGCACAAAGCCAGCGTTTCAGGTCTGCAAAACGTAATCGGGGCCGGTGGAGAAAGCATGGCTGACTTCGATACCAATGGCATGGTGAAGATTCAGGGTGAACTCTGGCAGGCCAGCACCGATACGCCGCTGCATGCAGGCGACCGTATCAAAGTGCTGGGAGTGGAAGGTCTGCACATGAAGGTAACCCGGGACTGAGACAGTCCGGGCCCTTGTAATCCATACAGGAGCAGCATCATGGAAATATTCTTTTTTGTACTGATCGCACTCGCCATCGGTTTTCTGTTTTCGGCTTTCAACGTACTGCGGGAGTATGAGCGAGCCGTCGTATTTTTTCTTGGCCGATTCCAGGAAGTGAAAGGTCCTGGACTCATAATCATCATCCCGGTGATCCAGCAAATGATGCGCGTAGGCCTGCGCACACAAGTGTTCGATGTACCCACGCAGGACGTGATCTCGCGGGACAATGTCTCGGTCAAGGTGAACGCCGTTTTGTATTTTCGCGTCATCGACCCGCAGAAAGCCATCATCAACGTCGAGAACTATTTCGAGGCTACCAGCCAGCTCGCGCAGACCACTTTGCGCTCGGTCCTTGGCCAACATGAGCTGGATGAAATGCTGGCGAGTCGCGAGCAACTGAATATTGATATCCAGAAGATTCTCGATGAACAAACAGAAGGCTGGGGCATCAAGGTCAGCAATGTGGAGTTGAAGCATGTGGATCTGGACGAAAGCATGATCCGGGCGATCGCCCGCCAGGCTGAAGCAGAGCGTACCAGACGCGCCAAGGTCATCCATGCCTCAGGCGAACTGGAAGCAGCCGAATCCCTGATCCAGGCTGCCCACAAGCTCGCGCAGGAACCCGGCGCAATGCAGTTACGTTATATGCAGACGCTCACGGAAATAACCGGCGAAGGCAAAACCACTATCGTGTTTCCGCTGCCTGTGGACCTGCTGGCGGCGCTGGTCAAGAAATAGCAGCTGGAGGTCAAAGAGGGCGTGTAAGCGGTGATGTTGTTTGATCTTGAGCATCTGCTGTCCCTGACACACAGGACATGACAGGAGTGCTACGCCCAAATGGCATGTCTGCATAACGAGTGATACCGTATTGTCCCTTCATTCCTGGAGGCAGCGCCAAAGACCCGCCCATGACCCAAACCAGAACCTTTCTCCACATCGGCTGCGGTCACCGTCGCCAGCGTGATACCACTCCTGGCTTTAACGGACCCGAGTGGCGCGAACTGCGCTTCGACATCGATCCTGCAGTCCAGCCTGATGTGATCGGCACCATGGTGGATCTGTCAGCCATCCCTGAGGGCTCGATGGATGCGATCTTCTCCAGTCACAATCTCGAGCACCTCTATGCCCACGAAGTGGAGGTTGCACTGTCCGAGTTTGTGCGTGTCCTGAAACCAGACGGGTTCCTGGTGGTGATCTGTCCGGACCTGCAACGCGTTTGCAAGCTGGTAGCAGAAGACCGGCTGCTCGAAGCAGCCTATGTATCACCGGCCGGGCCAATATCGCCAATAGACATGCTGTACGGGCTTCGTGCTTCCTTGCGCCTGGGCAACCACTTCATGGCGCATCGCTGTGGATTTACACCGAGCGTGCTCATCAAGGTCCTGCAGACCGCCGGCTTTTCTACAGTTGCAGCACAAAGTTTTCCGGAGAGCTTCAATCTTTGGGCTCTTGCCAGCAAGGCGCCTCTTGCGAAAGAGCAGATACTATATCTGGCCAGACTGCACTTTGGTCAGTGAACAACATTAAGCGTGCCCCGCGAGTCAACACTCCTGCCTCCTTGCGCAAGGCCACCGAACACCTGCGCGTCGCCGACCCCGCCATGGCGGCACTTATCACACGCATCGGTCCCTGCAAACTCAAGGTCAACCAGGAGCAGGACCTGTTTCTGACGCTGGCGCGCGCCATTATCTTCCAGCAGTTGCATGGCAAAGCGGCGGAGACCATCTTCAACCGCACGGCGGATCTGTTTCCGCGCTCGGAACTGTTCACGGCGAAGGACATCAAGCGCGCCAGCGAGGACAAGCTGCGCAGCGCGGGGCTGTCGCGCAACAAGCAACTGGCGCTGCGTGATCTGGCGGAGAAGGTGCTGAATGGAACACTGCCAGAAATGGATGCGCTACATACGCTCGACAACGAGGAGATCATCACTACCCTGACCAGCGTGCGCGGCATCGGGCGCTGGACTGTGGAGATGCTGCTGATGTTCCGCCTGGGCCGCCCCGACGTGCTGCCAGTGGACGACTTCGGCGTGCGCAAAGGCTTCATGCTGATGAACAGGCATGGGGAGATGCCGACGCCGAAAGCACTTAAGGCTTACGGTGAGATCTGGGCGCCGCACCGCACGGTAGCGAGCTGGTATCTGTGGCGCGCTACGGAAACGCCCTGAGTGAGATGACGGTTTGAATTACTCAATCCGCTCAAACCTCCATCGGCCGGAAACTTGCACTTCTTCAACGGAAGCAGCCATACCATCCCCGTCGCGGCTGAACACGTATGGTTGGCTCCAGGTGCACGCGGCGCATATAAAGGAGTTCTCGGACTGCGGTATGAGTTCCGCTTTCTCCCCGCCATTCCTGCTCAAAAACAAAGCGTCGCCTTCCAGAGTGACCTCAACCGTGGTCAGATACTCGAGCCAGATCCCCTGGAAAGTGCCCACGTAATTCGCAAGAACAGCAGGATCCACTTCAACTGCTGTCGCCTGCGCATCTGCGATCTTGTCTCCCACCCAGTGCTTTGTGCCGCCTTCAGTCGACTCGTTGCAGACAATTTCAAGTATCACGTCGTCTGCGGCATACTCCATGTTGACAACCGAATGCAGCGGCTCAGTAAACGCACCAGGGTCCACATAGGTGACGTCCACTTCCATATGCCCGAAGTCCAGTCGTCGAAAGCGTTCCGTAACACGCAGCTGGTCTGTGTGCGCAAGACCCTCGGCATGCAACCAGGTCTTGTCGTTATAGCCGTTACTCTCTACCACGAGGGTATCGCCCTCCCAGTGCCCTACTGAGTATCCCATCCAGATCGGCAATGGATCAGGTTCAAGCGTGCGACCGTCAGTGAACACCTGCCGATAAGTCAGATCGCCATACAGCATGGCAATGACTCCTGGACTCTGGATGATTTGTCGAAGACTACCTCCGCCGCCCGGGCCGCCCACTATGTATCCAGGCCCACCTGGCAGGCATTTCATCTGCGGACCATCGCGATAAAAGTTCCGCTCGTGAGCGGCCATTGTTTCGCGCACCCATGGTTGCACTTTGGACTCGTCGAGCAAGTCATTTATTACGCCGTATCCACGGGCACCCTCGACCGTGCGCCAAAGACCAGTCAGGTTCGGACGACCATCAGAGGTGCGCGGCAGGGGTGCGACCATGTCCGGCGCACCCTCTGGCGTGCGCGGGATTCCAGGAGTAGGCAACCCAAGCCATTGGGCCGCCAAGGGCACGGAGAACAAGAGGAGCACAAGAACCGCTAGTCGTCGCTTCATGCAGGGTTTCCCTCTGATTGCTGTGAAAGGAATGCGATCAGCGCATCCTCCCGTTTGCATTTGCTACTGCGCAGCGCGACTGCGCTCTCTCCGGGCCTGGGCAGCACTTTCCCAGAGAAGCTCTCCGGTTGCCGAAATCGTGACCGATACCGCGTTGGCAGTGTTGGTGCCATTTCTGGCAGCGTATCCCTCAACGCTTATTCCATCGCCAATCTTTACCTTGTTCCGCCCCCACCCAAGGCGAAGCAAATCATTGATGCCGACAAGCTCGACAGACCAGGCCTGGACGCTGCCGTCAGCCTCTGCCACCTCCATAATGAGCCATGCATGTGGATTGGTCCACTCCAATCTCGTCACGGAGCCTGCCAAAGATATCGGCTTGTTGATGTCGAACTCAGCGGCAAATGCATGATGGGAAGCCGCCGGCCCGGCTGCGAGCAACCAAACCGCGCCTATGCAAGTCAGGAATAGAGCTTTCATACTTGGTATCTCCTTCAACTTAACAGCAGTGCCTATGGGTACGTCCGCTGAGCGCTACTGAATGCTATCCAAATTTTCCCTCAGGTCAAGAATGGATGTCATGAATCAGCACCAAATGGGCTACGACTCAGATTGACCAGTCATTACTGCAAATAGTGAAGGTAAATAATGATCAAACCAGATACTGAAGAAGAGGCGAGGGAGTCGCAACAGCATCAGGCGGAATTTGCTGATTCAAGTTCTTCGCTGGCCAGCATCCACTCTTCTTCGGTAGCAGACACACGGGCTCTCAGCTCGCCCTGCTTCTGTAACAGCTCGGCCAGCTTTTTCTTGTTGGCATCGTCGTAGAGTGTGGGATCGGTGAGCTGCTGTTCCACTTTCTGCTGCTGCGCGTGTTCCTTCTCCAACTGCTGCTCCAGCTTGCGTACTCTTTCGCGCAGCGGCTTGAGGGCCTCACGTTGTTGCGCAGTGAGCTGGCGTTCGCTGGAGGCTTTCCCTTTGGCAGGCATGTCCCTGGCTGCTTTGTCTTTCGACTGCGCCTTGTTCTTGCAGCCTTCCATGACCAACTTCTCATAGTCATCCAGCGAACCTTCAAAGAAGTCCACCATGCCGCCACGCACCAACAGGAACTTGTCCACGGTATTGTTGAGCAGGTGGCGGTCATGTGAAACAAGAATCAGCGCCCCGCAATACTCCTGCAGTGCACGCGTCAGCGCATGCACCATTTCAAGATCCAGATGGTTGGTCGGTTCGTCCATCAGCAGCAGGTTGGGGCGCTGCCATGCCACCAGCGCCAGCGCGAGACGGGACTTCTCGCCACCCGAGAAGGGACGAATCGGGTTGTCGAGCTGCTCACCACGGAAGTCAAAGGAGCCAAGGAAGTTGCGCACTTCCTGCTCGGAAATCTTCGGGTCGATGTCCTGCATCAGTTGCATGGGCGAGCGATTCTGGTCCAACACGTCAGTCTGTTGCTGGGCGCAGTAGCCCAGGCGCACGTGGTCCGATGGATGTATCTTGCCGGCCAGCAGGGGCTGCTGCCCCACCAGCGACTTCAGCAGCGTTGACTTGCCCTGGCCGTTGGGACCGAGCAGGCCGATGCGGTCGGTGCCACCGATGGTCATGGACAGGCCGCTGAACAAAGGCTTGCTGTAGCCGACGCTGAGCCCTTCCAGGGTCAGCACCGTGTCAGGCTGTCGGGGAGCGTCGCGGAAGCGGAACTGGAATGGGGAGTCGATATGCGCCGGCTCGATATCCACCATGCGCTGCAGTTCTTTAAGGCGGCTCTGCGCCTGCCTGGCCTTGGTGGCCTGGGCGCGGAAGCGGCGCACGAAGTCCTCGATGTGGGCCTTGCGTTCCTGCTGCTTCTCATACGCCGCTTGCTGCTGTGACAGACGTTCGGCTTTCTGGCGCTCGTACTGCGTGTAGTTGCCGGTGTAGCTGATGAGCTTCTTGTTCTCGTAGCTGATGATGCCCTGCACCACTTCGTCGAGAAACTGACGATCGTGCGAGATCAGCAGCAAGGTGCCTTCGTAGCGCTGCAGCCACTCCTGCAGCCACAGCGTGGCTTCCAGATCCAGGTGGTTGGTAGGTTCGTCGAGCAGCAAGAGGTCGGAAGCCTGGATCAGTGCCTGGGCCAGGTTCAGGCGGATACGCCAGCCGCCGGAGAACTCAGCCACGGTCTTGCTGAACTCTTCGGTACTGAAGCCGAGGCCGCTGAGCAGTTGCTCGGCCTTGTTGGGCAGTTCCCAGGCGTGGATGTCGAGCAGCTCGGCGTGGACGTGTGCCATGGCGTTGTGGTCGTCGTTGGCTTCGGCCACCTCCAGTTGCTGCATCAAGGTGCGGTAGGGCTTGTGGCCGTCCAGTACGTGGTCCAGCGCGCTGAGCGAGGTCGCTTCGGTTTCCTGCAACATCTGCGCGCGCACCAGCTTCTCGGGCATGGTCAGCGTGCCGCCGTCGATGTGCATATCATCCATCAAGAGGCGGAACAGCGTGGACTTGCCGCAGCCATTGCGCCCGATCACGCCCAGTTTCTGCCCCTGGTAAATGGCGAAGGAGGCTTCGTTGAGAAGCATGGTGGTGCCCTGATAAAGGGTGACGTTCTGCAGGGTGATCATGGCAAGGGGCCGGCGTGCGAAAGGCGCGCATTATAGGCCAGCTTGTGTGCCTGCTCCACATTGGCAATAATCCTGTGGAATTCATCGAAATAGCGTGAAAATTCCATGGAAAACAGCCTTACCCTGATCGAAACCTACTTCATTCCATGGTCCATCAAGATCGCCCTGGCCCTGCTGATCCTCGTGGTGGGCAACATGCTGGCGCGTATGATCACGCGGTTGATTACGCAATTGATGACCAAAGCGCGCGTCGACACCATTCTGGTCAAGTTCCTCGGCAACATCTTTTATGTGCTGCTGTTGATTGCGGTGGCCGTTGCCGCCATCGATGGTCTTGGTGTCAACGTGACCTCGCTGCTGACCATCGTGGGTGCCGCCGGCCTCGCCGTGGGCCTGGCGCTGAAGGATTCGCTGTCGAATCTTGCAGCCGGCGTGATGCTCATCGTATTCCGGCCCTTCAAGCTCGGTGATTTCATCACGGCCGCCGGCGTGTCGGGCGTGGTGGACGAGATCGGGATGTTTTCCACGCTGCTCCACACTACGGACAATCAGCGCATCGTAGTGCCCAATTCCGCTGTCATCAGCGGCATCATCGTCAATGCCAGCGCATTGCCTACGCGTCGCATCGATCTGCTGGTGAGCATCAGCTACAGCGACAACATCGCGCGCGCCAAGGAACTCATCTCACGTCTCGTCACGTCAAATCCCTATGTGCTGCGGGAACCCGAATTCACCATCGGGGTGCAGGAGCTCGCCGCCAGCAGCGTTGATCTGTTTGTGCGCCCCTGGGTTAGAACCGACGATTACTGGACCACGCGTGCGGACCTGATCGAGAAGATCAAGGTGGCGCTGGAAGAAGCAGGCTTCACCATTCCGTATCCGCAGCAGGATGTATACATGCATCACATCGGCGACAAGTGAAGCCGGCCTTACCCGAAGCTGATACTTACGCCACCCTGCTCGAGACATACCTCGCTGAGCATGTCCGGCAAGGCCTTGCCATTCAGCGTGCATAACCACTGCGCGCGGCCTGCATCGTAGTCAAAGTGGAAGCCACCGGAGCGCGCGGCCAGCCACAGCTGCCTGATGGCACTTTGCCTGCTGATGATCGCGACACTGCCGCTGCCAAAGGAAAGGGTCAGCATGTCATTGCCGGACTCGTAGTCGAGCCCGGCATCATGATCGTTGATGGCCGCTTCCACGGTTGCTTCGATGTCCGTCAGGGTCTGCTTGTAGATTTCCAGGAATTCCGCTTCGGTCACTACCGACTCCTCAAATGTGCTCGCTGCAAGGGTGGGCAGATCGCTGCCGTGCCCGACAATTGACATACTGCCTGAAGCGGCGCCCCAGAAAAACCTGCAGTTTCAGGGGGCATCCAGAGTTTCGATCCCGTGCCGGGGCTGGCACGGGCGGGCGCGGGGGCCCGCCCCTACGATGGACTTGGCGGGGAGTGGGTCTTTAGAATCGCCTCACTCGTTACCCAGACCAGGAGAACCAGAATGACCAAAGTAGCCACTTTAAGCAGAAACCTGCTCAGCACCGCCCTCACCCTTGCCCTGTTTGCTGCAAGCGCGCAGGCCCAGCAGGCCGCACCCGCCGGTTCCGGTGAGTTCAAGGCAGGACAGCCGCTCGGCGCCGTCAACGAAGCCGGCACCTTCATGCCGCTGTCGTCCAACGTCAAGATCTACGGCAGCTTCCGTTTTTCCGAAAGCTGCACCTTTGATCCGCAGCGCAACCTGATCCTGGCCATGAACGCCGGCGTTGCCAATGAACTGCAGGAGAACGACGGCTATGTATCGCTGGTCAATCCCGACGGCAGCGTGCACACAGCCAAGTGGATCGGCGCCACGCGCGATGGCCTGACCCTGCACCACCCGCTGGGCAGCGCCATCCAGGGTGGCAAGCTCTACACGGTGGACGGCATCATGCTGCGTACCTTTGACCTGGCCACGGGCCAGCCGCTGGATGCTGTAGAAGTAACCGGCGCCAGTTTCCTGAACGGCATCGGCGTTGCAGCCGATGGCACTGCCTACATCTCCAACACGCGTCCGCCCGAGCGCATCTATAAAGTGACGGCTGCCGGTGAAGTATCGGTGTTCGTGGACGGCGCACCGCTGGCCACGCCCAACGGGGTCGCCATCGATCTCGACGGCAACATCGTGGTGGTCAACATTGCCAGCAACGCGGTGCAGACTTTCAACGCCGCCGGCGAACTGATCAACACCGAGAATGCGGCGGAAGCCGGCAACGACGGTCTCGTCATCACCGAAGACGGTACCAAGTACGTGAGCAGCGTGCGCTTCGGCAGCGTGTCGCGCATCCGACCGGGCCAGGCAGCCGAAGTCATCGCCAGTGGCATCCCCAGTGCTGCATCGATGTGCTACGACTCCGTACAGAAGCAGCTGGTGATTCCGCTGAACCCCAACGATGCGCTGGCGTTCATTCCGCTGCAGTAACGGCGCCGCACAGCGAGCAAAAGAAACGGCGCCCGCGGGCGCCGTTTTTCTCTTTGCTTTCTCCTGGCCAAGAACGCGGATGCTCAAATATCCCGCGTGCGAATCTCTATATCAGTCGAGACTTCCGAGTCCTGTTGTCCTGAATCCCTGACTACCCTGAAGTTGCCAACACAATTGTCCCGGCTCACCGTCAAGCGCAGGTAGCCTCGCTTCTGGCCATTCAGATACGCCACGTGCGGATTGGCATCACGCATCACTTCCATGTCACGTGCCCAGGGACAACCAGAGGCAATCGAACTGCCCACGAGTTCATGCCCGATCTTGCGCGACCTCGTGTCAAAGGGGCGCTCATAAAGAGTCGACGCCATCGCCGTGTGCCAGTCCCCGGTCAGGAACACCGGGTTCGCAATGTCCTGGGACAGAAGATCAGCCAGGCGCTGGCGGGATGCCTGATAGCCATCCCAACTGTCGCGATTCATCACTGGTGCATCAGGTGGCGCATTGTAGCGATAGGGAGTGAACCAGACTTGCGTAGCAATGAGGTTGAACGGTGCCTGGGACTGCTGCAACTCCCGCGCCAGCCATGCTTCCTGATCGGCGCCGAGCATGGTCCGGTCCGCTGCGGCTTCTGCTCCACAAGGCGCCTGGCGGCCATCCCCACAGGGCTGATCGGAGCGGAACTGGCGCGTATCCAGCAAATGGATCTGCGCCGGCCCCAGCCGGTAGCGACCATGCATCTGCAGCCCGGAGCGCA
>JBIIWP010000163.1:0-4631 GCA_044338855.1 Pseudohongiellaceae bacterium
AATGACTATGGTTTTTGGGCACCTTCACTGAATATCAAATTTGACCTCAGCGATACCCAGGTTGCCCGCGTTGGGCTGTTCCGTTCGCTGGTGCGTCCCGGCTTCAACGAGTCACGCGCCGGCTCGGTGGTGGATGTCAAAGACAACCGCATCCAGAGCGGCAACCCCGCACTGGATCCGACCCAGGCCTGGAACCTCGATATCGGCTATGAGTGGTATCTGACCGATGACACCTTTGTCGGCGCAGGCATCTTCCACAAACGCATCGCAGACTCGATCGTGGAAGTGGATGCCACGAACCTCACGGTTCAGGGCCAGCTCTGGCAGCGCGCTGGAACCTATATCAACGCCGATGACAGCAGCCTCACTGGAATCGAGGCGTCGTACCAGACCGCCCTCGACAACGGGTTGATCTTCGTCGTGAACTGGACCCACACCAACGGTGATACCGATCTGCCCGCGGATGCTGCCAGCGGCCAGCGCACCGTGCCCTATCTGAAGCAGGCGAAGAACACCGCCAATATGGCAATCGGCTACAACAAGTATGGTTGGGATGTGCGTCTGGCCGCCAACTACCGCAGCGACTACCTCGATGCGCTGGGCGGCGATGCCCTGGGCGATCGCTACACCAGTGATTTCATGCAGCTGGATCTGACGGCACGTTACAACGTCAGTGAGAACCTCATGCTGAACGCGTATGCGCTGAACCTCAATGATCGACCCGAGTTCTATTACTTCGGCAACGGCAATCGTTTGTCACAGTATGACGAATTTGGTACTACGCTGGGACTGGGTGTACGTTACCAGTTCTGATTTCCAGGCGCAGCGCAATCAAGTGAACCGGCCGGGGCTGTCTGTGAGGACGGCCCCGATCGTTTCTGAACAAGGCAAATGAGGAGAGTCAATGCGAGCCTGTAGTTCAATCCCGCTCATGCTGTTGTTTGCACTTCCAGCAGTCGCCGCCGAGCCAGTTGTCGCGCCACGGGTCATCACCGAAACCGTGCGCCATGACACCGATGATCCCGCGATCTGGATCAATCACGCCGACCCCGCTGCCAGCCTCGTGCTGGGCACCGACAAGGATGTGGACGGGGCACTCTATGTATTCGACCTGCAGGGCCGCATCGTGCAGGACAAGGTCGTGCGCGGCCTGCTGCGTCCCAACAACGTGGATGTCGCCTATGGTGTGCAGCTGGGCGGGCAGCGCGTCGACGTAGCCGTGGTCAGTGAGCGTTATGCGCACCGCCTGCGCGTATACCGGTTGCCGGACATGGCTCCCGTTGATGGCGGTGGCATCCCGGTGTTCGAGGGTGAGCGCGCGCGCGACGTAATGGGGATCGCGCTGTATACGCGGGAAGCTGACGGTGCACTGTTTGCTGTTGTCAGCCGCTCCGATGCGTTCGCGCCGACCGAAGGCTACCTGCATCAGTACCGCTTGGTGGACGACGGTACCGGTCAGCTGCGCGGTGTATTCACGCGCGCCTTCGGCAGCTGGAGCGGTACCAAGGAAATAGAGGCGATTGCCGTGGACAACGAGCTGGGCCATGTCTACTACAGCGACGAGAACCATGGCATCCGCAAGTATCTGGCGGATCCGATGGCAGATGATGCCGACGAGCAACTGGCGGAGTTCGGGCAGCACGATTTTGCCGAGGATCGTGAGGGCATTTCGGTGTACAAGCGGGCCAACGGCAGCGGTTACCTGCTGGTGTCCGACCAGCAGAACAATGCCTTCAACATTTATGCGCGGGAAGGCAGCTCTGCTGCTCCGCATGGCCATGAACTGCTGGCGCAGGTGCGTCTGGGGACCGATGAGAGCGATGGCAGCGATCTGGTGAACATGGAGCTGCCGGGTTACGCGGGCGGGCTGTTCGTGGCGATGTCCACTGACCGTACGTTCCGCTTCTATGCGGTAGCGGACATTCTTGCGGGGGCCGGGCTGGCGCCTTGAGTTTTACTCATGCGGCCGAGTCGAGACACTGGCGGATGCGCTCCACCAGCATATGCTCCTGCCCGATCTCGTTGGTGGTGGCAGACACGGCGGATCCTTCACGAGGTTCTGGTTCGGCCATGGTGCGCGGCAGGTACAGCGTGACGCTGGTGCCAGAACCTTCGTGGGTATCCACGTCGATCTGGCCATTGGCGCGCTGCACGAAGCCGAAGACCATCGGCAGACCGAGGCCGTTGCTCTTGCCCGCGTCCTTGGTGGTGAAGAAAGGTTCGAAGATACGGTCAAGCTTTTCTGCCGGTATGCCAACACCGCTGTCCGCAACCGACAGCAGCACATAATCACCGGGCTGCAGCAGGCCCGTCTTGACTGCCGTGGCGCGCGCAACACTGATATTGCCAGTACGAATTACCAGTTCGCCACCGCGCGGCATGGCATCGCGCGCATTCAGCACCAGGTTCAGCAGGGCGTTCTGGAAGTCGCCGCAGTCGATGTTGCTGTACCAGAGGTCGTCCGCGAGCTCATGGCGCACGTGGATTTCCGGCGTCAGTGATCCTGCTGTCAGTTCCCGCATTTCGCCGATCACGGTATTGAGGTCTGCGGCTTCGGCGTATTCGCTGCGTGCATGCGAAAAGCCGAGCAGCTGCTGTGTCAGCCGGATGGCCCGCTGCGTGGTTACCTGCAGACTGCCGATGCTTTGCTGCAACAGCGCAGGGTGATCGAGCTGCTGTTCCATCAAGTCGACGTTGCCCTGGATGATGCCGAGGATGTTGTTGAAATCGTGCGCGATGCCGCCGGTAAGTTGGCCCACGGCGTCCATCCTCTGGGCGCGGCGCAAGGCGCGTTCCGTCTGCTTGCGTTCGGTGATGTCCACCATGAACCCGGCCAGCTGGGTCGGCTTGCCATCCTTGCCTTTCAGCACGCGCACCACGTCCAGTACCGAGATGATGTCGCCATTGCGCTTCTTCATGCGGTATTCAAACACATGGTCGCGACCGGCTTCGGTTTCACTCATGCAGCAAACCAGGGCTTCGTCACGATCCTCATCCACGATCATGTTGAGCCAGTCGTCCATGGTGCTCATTTCCGCATGGCTGTAGCCCAGCAGGCGCTTGAGGTTCTGCGACACGTAGGTGAAGCGACCCTGTGCGAGGTCGAACTCCCAGCTGATGCCGTTGATGGTATCGAGCAGCTTTTGCAATTGCAGGTGTTGCTGGTGACCCAGGCGCTGATTTTCCGCCAGCTCATTGGTCCGAATTTTCACGAGGCGGTGAGCATGCAGGATTGCAGCGGACAACAGTGCCAGCAATAACAGAACACCGGTGATCAGCACAGTTGTACTGTGCTGAGCCAGCCATTGGCCGATGCGGAGTTCCTCGGCGGTCTCATCGTAATAGAGGCCGTCAATGCGGCTTTGTGGCGACAATACGCCTTCCTGTATGAATACGTTGTGGATGTGCTGCCAGCGTTCCGGATTCATGTAGCCGAGTCGTACGACCAGCGGGAGGATCATTTCGCGTGAGGAATTGGCTTCGTACTCGAGGTGGGCGCGGCTGAGATTCTGGGTATTGTATTTTTCAAGGATCAGGTCGATCAGTTCATCCATGTGGTTCAGCGCGTAGTTCCATCCTTTCAGCGACGCATCGCGGAAGGCTTCCGCGCGCGCCGGGGCCGCCGCGATGTTGGCCTCGGTAGTAACGAGGATGTCGCTGTAGAAATCCACGCCATACAGTTGCGGCAGGATGTAGCGACCGCCGAGGCCTTGCTCCTGCAGCAGGAACAGCTGGTCGGTGACGTAGGCGTTGAAGACATCGGTCTCGCCGCGCACCAGGGACATGGCATCGAAGCTGGTCAACTGGCGCTGGTAGTCGTTGTCCGTGAGGCCGGCATTACGCAGGGCCGAGAGCAAATCGGCATCCTGGATGCCGCCGTTGAGCATGACGCGCTTTCCCACGAAATCCTCCACGCTCTCGATGCCGGAGTCTTCGCGCACAAGGAACCCATAGGCACTGTGCTGGAAGATTGTGGCCAGCGCGACGAGGGTGGCGCCATTGGCACGGTGGATGACGATCTCGGAGCCGGTGACGGCATAATCTGCCTCGCCAGACAGCAGGAAATCTACCGGGGAGCGCGCATCCACCAGTTCCTGCAGGGTGACATCGAAGCCGGCGTCAGCGTAATAGCCCTGTTCGATCGCAGCGTAATAGCCGGCGAACTGGAAGGCATGCTTCCATTTCAACTGCAGGGTGACAGCTTCCAGCGGGGGCTGGGCGCCGGCCGGCAGGCAGCCCAGGATCAGGCACAGCAGCAGGGCGGCAAGCCTGGTCGCGGGATGCAGCAGGGTCTGGGGGGAACGCTGTGACATCAGAGCTGTGTCAAATCCGGATGAGCACCAAATAGGGGCAGGATCATAGCGCTTTTCGGCCCCAAAACTTGCGACTCAGCCAGAATGGCTGCCAAGTCGGGAGTTTTTCCCGACTTTGGACAAGTCGCGCAGGATTTCCCGCGCCGCGTTGTGACCCGGGGCGCCGCTGACCCCGCCGCCCGGGTGACTGCCGGAGCCACACAGGTAGAGTCCGGGCAGGGGGCTGCGGTAGTCACCATAACCCCGCATCGGCCGGGCACTGTACAGCTGGTCCGGATGCAGGGCGCCGTGGAAGATGTCGCCGCCGAGCAGTCCGAA
>JBIIWP010000092.1:0-12872 GCA_044338855.1 Pseudohongiellaceae bacterium
TTCTCGAACTGGCCGCCCCACTCCATGGTGTAGCCTTCCAGCAGCGGCAACTGATCGGCTACCGCAGCCTGCGCTTCCTGGACAAAGCCCACGAGATCGCGGCCTTCCACATTCGTGCGCACCACCGCAAAGCGCTGGCCCATCTCGCGCGAGATGCTGACGGGGCCTTCCACGCGCTCGATGTGCGCGATGTCACCCAGCGGGATGGCACTGCCGTCCGGCAGGTTGATGAAACTCTGCGCCAGCAAGGATTCGCCGTCGCCCTGTTCCTGGTGATAGCGCAGCACCAGCGGCACGCGTGCGTTGCCCTCGATGATGGTACCCACGCGCATGCCTTCGATCTCACTGCGCAGGCGCATCTGCAGATCTTCCACGTTGAGACCCAGACGACCCGCACGCGTACGATCGATCGCGACCTGCAGATATTGCGCGCCTTCGTTGATGGTGGCCACGGTATCGATACTGCCATCGACGCCGCTGACGATGCGCTCTACTTCACTAGCGTAGTCGTTCAACTGACCCAGCTCTTGGCCGAAGATCTTGATGGCAACGTCGCCGCGGGAACCAGTCAGCATCTCCGATACGCGCATGTCGATGGGTTGCGTAAAGCCGAAGTTGACTCCGGGGAACTGCCCCATCACGGCACGCAGCTTGTCTTCCAGGACCGCCTTGTCGTCGACTTCCCATTCCTCGCGTGGACGCAGCTGCAGGAAGAGGTCCGATTCGTTGAGGCCCATCGGGTCGAGGCCCAGCTCGTCGGAACCACTGCGTGCCACTACTCGCTCCACTTCGGGCACGTTGGCAATGATGGCGTCCTCGATCTGGTGGATGATGCGCGCGGTTGTCTCGAGGTTCACCGTGGGAATGCTCTCGATCTGGATGATGAGATCGCCCTCGTCCATGGTCGGCATGAAGGTCTTGCCCACCAGCGGGAACAGCACCACCGTCAGCACCAGCAAGGCACCGGCCAGGCCGAGCACGTAGACCGGACGCCCCAGCGCGCGATCCAGCAGTGGTTCGTACAATGCTGCCAGCGTGCGGCTGAGCCAGGGATCGTCATGGCCCTCGGCCTTGATCACGTAGGACGCCACCACGGGAATCAGCGTCAGCGACAGCAGCAGCGAGCCGAGCAGCGCGAACACGATGGTCATCGTCACAGGGCCGAACAATTTTCCTTCCAGTCCCTGCAAGGACAATAGCGGCAGGAACACGATGACGATGATGAGAATGCCCGCGAACACGGGCACCACCACATCCTTCACGGCGCGATAGACAATGTGCAGGCGCGGCAGGCGGCTGCGGTTATGCGCGGCCTGCCCCAGTGCCGAGACGATGTTCTCCACCACCACGATGGAAGAATCCACCAGCATGCCGATGGCGATGACGAGCCCGCCAAGACTCATGAGGTTGGCCGACATGTCCATCATGTTCATCATGATGAAGGTGAACAGGGCGGACAGCGGCAGCACCACAGCCACCGTCAGCGCGGCACGCACGTTACCGAGGAACAGGCCCAGCAACACCACTACCAGCACCACAGCTTCGATCAGCGCCTTGGCCACGGTAGAGACAGCGGAATTGATGAGATTGCTGCGATCGTAGAAGACGCTCAGTTCAGTGCCCTCGGGCAGGTTGACTTCCAGTTCCTCCAGCTTGCTGCGCACCGCCGTGACGACTTCGCGCGCATTGGCGCCACGCAGCCCTACCACGAGACCTTGTACGGCTTCGCCTTCGGCATCAGCTGTGACCACGCCGTAGCGTTCCAGCGTACCGAGTCTCACGTCAGCCAGTTCGGCCAGCGGCAGACGCTCGCCGGCAGAATTCTCCACCTGGATATTGCGCAGATCTTCCAGCGCCGTGACGGCACCCGGCACCCGCACGAGGATGGCTTCTTCGCCCTGATCCATGCGACCTGCACCGTCGTTGCGGTTGTTTGCCGCCAGTGCGGCCTCGATATCGGCGTTACTGAAGCCAAGCTGCGCCATGCTGTTGCGGCGCGGACTTACTTCCCAGGTCTTCACGAAACCACCCAGGGCGTTGACATCGGCCACGCCCGGCACGGTGCGCAGCGTGGGTCGAATGGTCCAGTCGAGCAGGAAGCGGCGCTGTTCCAGTGTCAGCGCCGGATTGTCGATGGTGAACATGAACATTTCACTGAGCGGCGTGCTCATCGGCGCAAGACCGCCGCTGATGTCGCCGGGCAAATCACCCCACACGGCATTCAGACGTTCGGCCACCTGCTGGCGTGCCCAGTAGATGTCGGTACCTTCCACAAAGTCGAGCGTGATGGAGCTCAGCGCGTACTTGGAAATCGAGCGCAGGATGTCCTGGCTGGGGATACCGAGCAGCTCTACTTCCACCGGCGTGGTGATGAGTGACTCAATCTCCTCCGGGGTCATGCCGGGGGCCTTGATGATGATCTTGACCTGAGTCGGTGAAATGTCAGGAAAGGCATCAATCGGCAGCTTGAGCATGGCATTGCTGCCCACGCCGACGAGCAGCAGTGCCAGCAGGCAGGTGACGAGGCGCTGGCTGAGGGCGAACTGGACGAGTCTTGCCAGCATCATTCGCCTCCCAGGCCGAGCTCGATGCCTTTCAGCAGCGCCGCCCCGCGAATCACTACTTCCTCACCAACCGCGATACCGCTGGTGACCAGATAGTCACTTCCGAGTACCTGCAGTTCCAGCACCCGGCTTTCAACACCACCGGTACTGCGCACATAGACAGACGTCTGGTCGCCGTTACGTACTACCGCGTCAGCGGGTATCAGCACGCCGCTGGCCATCGACGGCAGTACCAGGTTTACCAATTGGCCCGGCAGGAAATCTGCCGGCCCGTCGAATTCCGCAAGAATGCCGACTGTCTGTGTGGCACGGTCGATACCCTGATCGCGCTGGCGCAAGGTCAGCGTGGCCCCACTGCGTTCGACGCCAAGATTCTGGCCTTCTGCCAAAGCAGCGGCCAGGCGCGCCGGAATTTCCGCAGACACCCAGAGCGTGTCGCTGGCCAGCTCTACCAGAGGTGTACCTTCCGCTACAGCCTCCCCGGGCAGGACCCGCAGATGCGACACACGACCGGCATGGCGCGCCGTCAGGCGATAAAAGCCGAGTTGTGCAGAGCCCTGCAGCAGCGCTTCACGCTCAGTGGCACCGAAGCCGACGGCAGCCAACTGGACCGAGGCAGCATCCAGATCGGCCTGTGCCGCCTGCCGCTCGCGCTGCGTCTGCAGCAAACGGCTCTCGGCAATCACGCCGTCATCGAACAGCCGCTGGTCACGGACAAGCGCGGTCGCAGCCAGCGCATCGGCTGCCCGCGCCTCGCGCCAGGCCTGCTGCAGCGCCAGAACGTCGGGACTGCGCACAAGGCCGAGCAGATCGCCCTCGGCTACGTTTGCACCCGGGGTCACGGCCCAGGACTCCAATACACCACCATGCAGTGCTACCAGGGCAGATTGCTGCAGCGGCGAACTTCTTACCTGTGCCGGCACCACGGCACCGGACTGCTGGTCAGGTGCGGCCAGGCGTGTAAACACCAGCCCAAGCCGATGTTCCGTCCCTTCATCCAGCGGCAGTTGTTGCTGGGCGTGGGCGGTGTTGCTGACAGCCAGCATCAGCATGGCTACATATAGGGGCAACCTGTTCATGGCAGGACTCCGGCAAAGTGGTTGTATTCGGTGATAAGGTGCTGCTCGCGCAATTGCAGCAGGCTGTACTCGCGCTGGACGCGGGCGGCCTCCTGTACGGCAAGCAGCACCTGGGTCAGGTTGGTTTCGCCGGCCTCGAAGGCACTGCGCGCCATCTCGCTGCGTTGCTGTCCCAGGGTTGCCTGCTGCTCCGCGAGCGGAAGCGCCTGGCGTGTGACATACAGTTCGTGTTCGGCCTCGTGCAGACTGCGCTGCAATTCACGACGGGTACCGAGCACCTGCATTTCCGCATCGGCCTGGTCCCGGCGTGCATCGCTGGTGCGCGAGGAAACATAGCTCTTGCCCCCTACGGGTATGCTGACGGTTACCGCTAAAGTATCGATCCAGGGTGCGAAGCGGTCTCCACGTTCCCGACGGCTGCCGATGGTGAGCTGCGGGCTACCCTTGTTGGCTATCTCGTTCTGGCGCACATTGCTGGCGGCAACCGTTACTTCGGACTGAAGGTAGCCGATCAGCGGATGTTGCTCGCCGATTTCCTGCAGTGCGTTCAATTGCTCGCGATGTGGCGCTGCAGGACGATCCTGCAGCCCGGTCAGCACCACATACTGCCGCTCGGCATCCACCAGCGCAGCTTCGGCCTGTAACAGCGCCTGGCGTTCGGTCAGCAGCAGGTTTTCAGCCTGCAGCACGTCAAGCCTTGCCACCGCACCTGCCGCGAAAAGACGCTGGGTTGCATCGTACACACTGCCGGCAGTCGCCACGGCCTGCTCCTGCAAATGCAGTTGCGCTTCTGCCGTTTCGATGGCCGCCAATGCCATCCGCAGGGAACCTGCGAGCTGCCACTGCAAGCTGCTTTCCCAGGCGCTCAGCTGTCGTTCATAGCCTTCACCCTGGGCGCGCGCAGCACGCTGCTCACCCGGTCGGCGCAGTGG
The DNA here is from genome assembly GCA_044338855.1 of Pseudohongiellaceae bacterium. Lineage (GTDB taxonomy): Bacteria > Pseudomonadota > Gammaproteobacteria > Pseudomonadales > Pseudohongiellaceae > CAILUG01. The sequence goes on from JBIIWP010000092.1 coordinate 4,576, forward strand.
CAATTGCACGCCGTACTGGTACTCGCGCTGCCCGGCATCGTCAATCAAGGGATCATGAAAGCCGTTATAGACGAGCTGCGGCGGGCCGGCGATCCAGCTGGAACCAGCCGCAACATAGTCCTCCGCCTGCTGCGCGCGCACGGGCGCCTCGATGGCACTCGGATCATGTTGCAGGGTTGCTGCAAGAATGTCGTAGAAGGACAGCGTCTCCACTATGGTGAGCAGCGCATGGTCAGGATGGTCCTCGTGCTGTGCCGCAAGCATGGGCGCCAGCGACAAGCCGACACCGAGCATCAGGCATTGGTGTATGCGAATCATGTTTCCTTGCATCTCCTGGTTGGCTGGGACTCATTTTCACCCAGCCAATGTTAAGAAAGCCTTAAGGCTGCTTTAAGCGCATGCCCCTACCTTTGCGGTACAGTCTGCGAGGGTCCACCCATGTTGCATGCAAGCACCGACCCCCACGCCGGGTGGAAGCGCGCCCTGGTCTTCTTCAGTTGGCTGCACATGCTGTGGATCTGCACCGGCTTCCTGTTGCAGGGGCCTGCAACGCCGGGCATGAATGCAGCAACCATTTTCCATGTCACTGCATGGTTATGCTACAGCGCGTTGTATCTGACACCCTTGATCATGATCATGATGCTGTCAGGACGCCTGCCACGACGTGTGCAATTGGCGCTGGCACTCGCAGTCAGCAGCTCATTGCTGCTGCTGGTCCGCATCGACGCCATGATCCAGTCCATGTACAGCTTCCACATCAATCATTTCGTACTGAATCTCATTTTCACTCCGGGCGGCATCAGTTCCCTGGGCACTGAAGGCTCCAGCTATCTGTCGGTCTTCCTTATCATTGGCAGCATCGTGTCGATCCAGGCATTCGCGCTGTGGCTGTGCCTGCAGCGTCTGCCGGGGCAACCCTGGACGCAGGCACGCGGGCTTGCACTCGGTGGATGGCTGTTCTGCTTCGCGGCGCAAGGCCTGCTGTATGGCAGTAGCGATGTCCTGCGCCATGCCCCGGTGCTGGAGGCCTCGCGCGCATGGCCCCTGTTCCAGCGTATCCGCTTCCGCTCCCTGGCTGCCCGGCTTGGCATCGAACGCGAGCACGACAGCGCGCTGCAGGTTGACCTCGCCGATGCTGCCCTGCATTACCCACTGGCGCCGGTTACCTTTACTACACCGGCACGCGCACCCAACATCATCCTGCTGGTAGCGGAATCGCTGCGCTGGGACCAGCTCGATCCGATGCTTATGCCCAACACCTCGCGCTTCGGCGAGCAGCACCTGCGCTTCGACAACCACTACTCCAGCGGCAACGGCACGCGCGAAGGCCTGTTCGGCATGTTCTACGGTCTCTACGGTTCCTACTGGGAACAGTTCATGCTTGCGGGCAGGAGCCCGTTGCTGATGGATCGCCTGCAACAACTTGGCTATGAATTCGACCTGCGCACCGGAGCACGCTTCACCTATCCCGAGTTCGACAAGACCTTGTTTGCCGGTATCGACCGGCAGCTTCTGCATGAAGCCGACGATGACCTGCCCCCCTGGCAGCGTGACGAACGCAACATGGATGCCCTGCTGGCCTTCCTCACCGCGCAGGACCGCAGCGTGCCGTTCATGGCTTTCCAGTTCTTTGAATCGACGCACGCCAGCTACTATTTTCCGGAAGACTCGGCCCTGTTCCGCGACTACCAGCAGAACGTCGATTACACCCGCATGAGTGGCGACGAACTGCAGCAGGGCATAGACGGACTCTTCAATCGCTACCGCAATGCCGCGCACTGGGTCGATGTGCAGCTTGGGCGACTTTACAGCAAGCTGGAGGCCGATGGCCTGCTCGACGACACTATCGTGATCGTCACCGGCGACCACGGTGAGGAGTTTCTCGAGCAGGGCCGCTGGGGACACAACTCGGCCTTCAACGAGCAACAGACGCATGTGCCAATGGTGGCGCACATCCCCGGCATGTCACCTGCGGTGATCAACGCCACCACTTCACATCTCGACATCGCCACCACGCTGTTGCAGGCGCTGGGCGCACCGGAGGATGCCAGCGGCTACTCGCTGGGGCTGAATCTGTCTGCCACCCGGGACCGTGACTATATCGTCGTCAGCGACTGGCGCAGCATCGGTGTCCAAACACCGCGCATGAAGTACCGCATTCCCTATCTCAACTCAGGGACGGACTTCTGGCTGCCCACGGATGGACAGGACCATGAATTGCAGGAAGCAAGCGCAACCACACTGCTGACGCAGTACCGGGATTCATTGCTGGAAGCGATGCTGAACTGCCGGCTGTTCATGTACCAGGGCTGAGTCAGAACTCGTACTCGAACAGCAGGCGCCAGGTTTGGTCTGGACTGCTGGCCCCCACACCGAATATGAGGCCGGCTTCCCAATGCAGGCTCCTGCGTACGCCGGTGCGCAGTGTGCCTTGCAGCACGGGGCCGATGCCGCGTGTGTCTTCACCCGCGTACACTTCGATGGCCGGTTCGAATTCCGGTCGCAGGCGGTAGCGCAACTGCATGGCCAGAGCAGTCTCGTACTCAGCCTGGATGTCCCTGCCCCACTCGCGGATCAGGAACAGGTTGGCGGCAGCACTCCAGTCGCCCAGTTCTTTCTCGGCGAGAAATCCCACGGTCACTTCACTGATGTCGGCGTCGATCTCATCCTCATACTCGAACAGCAGTCCATAGTCTGCCCAGTATTCACCCTGCTCGCTGAGCTGCCACTTCACTTCCAGCTCCCAGGCTTCGGTCTCGAACTCACCGTTGCGCGTTTTGGCGCCAATGAGGTACAGCTCGGCAAACACCGCGTCACTGAGTGCAGTTCCCAGCGATAACTGGTGCAATTGCGCTGGCGTGACGAGACCTTGTTGTTCGTCCTGCAGCAGCGAGCGCAGTTCCACCTCCTGTTCCAGCGCATCGACATAGGGGTGGTACACCTTGTCGATGACGATACCATCAGCGCTGACGCCACGGGACAACAGCAGCAACAGCATGGCGCTGATGCCGTGCACAAGTTGACGCGCGGTGACGTCCCTGTGTACTCCCACCTGTTGCTGCAAGAACTTCATTTCATGCTCCATCTTCTACCTGCAGGTGCCGGGACCAGCCGCGCCGGAACAGCGGTGTCAGCATTACCGTGACGATGACGATCAGGTAGACAAGGACCTGCAGCAATGAGGGTGTCGCCTCGTAGCCCACCAGGGCATACAAAAGTTGGCCGGTGATGCCGGCTTCGTCGAGAAGTGCAGAGCTGTCCCACGCTTCTTCGGTATAGGGCAGCCAGTCAGCTTGTGTCAGCAGGATAACCACCTGCGAGGCCATGCTGCCGATGAACAGTGCCAGCAACACCAGCGCCGTGCGCAGGGATGGCAGCGCACGCAGGCTGGTGAGCCCGAAATGCAGGAACACGCCGCCGCTGAGCCCGATGCCTGCCGCCATCAGACCACCCAGCAGCACCGGCGAAAGATTGCCCGGCTGGCCCATGATGCCATCTACGTAGAGAATGATCTCCGAGCCTTCGCGCGCGACCACCAACGCTACCATGCCGACGAGGCAGACCGCAGCCAACCAGCCGAATGCCGGCACTTGCTTGCGCCCTGCCGGAAACAGCCAGCCAAATACCAGCATCAGCACGATGATCACGGCCTGCAGCAGGGCATTCACCACGTCCTGCCCGACATAGTCGAACCATTCGGCAATGACCGGCATCCAGCCGGCATAAAGCCAGGCACCCAGTCCACCGCAGCCCAGCGCCCACAGCACCCAGTAGCGGCGCAGCTGCAGACCGGGCCAGCGCGGGCGTAACTGGCGTGTCACCACCAACAGCACGCTGATGAGCAGTGCCGCTTCGAGCAGTTCCTGCAGGATGAGAATGACCGCGTTCAGAAACATGGGCGCATCCTATTTCGCAATGACCTTGCCCTGCGCCGTCTTCGGGTAAAACTCGCCAAAGAAGGGATACTCGCCGGGCTTCAGCGGTCCGATGAAGATGACCGTGCGACTCTTGCCGGGAATCACCTTCTCGCGGTTCATCTGGTAGCTTTCGAATTCTTCCGGCGTCTCGTCCTCGTTGATCACCAGCAAACGCACCTTTGCGCCGGCTGGCACTTCGAACTCCGCCGGAAAAAACAGGTGGTCCTTGATGCGCAACTCGAGCTCCGGCACCGCCGCCAGCAGGGTTGACGACAGCAGTAATACCAGCAGCGAAAGCAGCAGTCTGGTCACGATCGGAACTCCGTAAAGCATACAGTGAAGGCAGCGCCATGCCCCAGCGACGATGTTGTCACGCGCACGCTGGCCTGATGCAGGCGCGCCACGTGTTGCACGATGGTGAGACCAAGACCGCAGCCGGGAATGTCGCTGGCCTGGTCCGCGGCACTGCGATAGAAGCGGCCGAACACGACTTCCCGCTGTTCCTCCGGAATGCCGGGGCCATCATCTTCCACGACGAGACAGACCGACCCTCCCGCGCGCTCGATGCGCAACTGGATGCGGCCACCCTTTGGCGCATACTTGCTGGCGTTGCTCAACAAGTTGGTAATCAGCGTATCGAGGGCAAAGCGTTCACCCTTGATGAAGGCAGGTTCACCCTCCAGCTCCAGCGCCTGGCTGCGCGCTTCGATCATGGGATAGAAGCGTGCCACTACGTCCTGGGTGACTGCCAGCAGGTCGAGCCGCGAGCATTCAGCAGCAAACTTGTCCGGCGTGCTGCGGTACAGCGAGAGCAGCTGCTCGACCAGATGCTGCATGCGCTCCACACCCTGCTGCAATTGCTGCCAGGCTTCGCTGCGCGTATCCACTTCCTGCGCCAGATTGTGCAGCTGGATCTTCAGCGCACTGATCGGCGTGCGCAGTTCATGGGCGGCGTCCGCAGAAAAGCGCTGCTCGCGCTCCAGCGCTTCCCTGAGGCGATTGATGAACCCGTTGATGGACTGCAGCACCTGCTCCAGTTCGGCGGGCGGACGCTCATAGCCAAGTGCCTGCAGGTCCTGCGCTTTTTTCTCGCGCAGATCGGCGGAAAGCTGCTGCAGTGGCCGCAGTCCCCGACTGACGACGAACCAGATCAGCAAGGCCACCACGGGTATGCCAAGCAGGATCGGTGCCAGCGACTCCAGTACCACGTTCTCGGCCAGCACAAAGCGCAGGTCCGTGCGCTCTGCCACCACCATCCAGCGTCCAAGCGTTTCATCATGGCGGGTGAACGTACGCCAGCGGTAACCGTTGAAGTTGGCGTAGTCGAAACCTGGCTCACCTGGGGTAATCGCCACGGTGGGAGCCGAATAGGATGACGCCACCAGGGTATCGTTCTCCCACAACTGGAAGGCAACGTTGCTGCCGAGACGGAAGTCCCGACGCACTCGGTCCACGTCGAGGTGCAGGATCAGTTCGGAGTGTTCCAGCAGGTGACTGTCGAACAGACGCTCGGCTTCGGTCATGCTGCCCTGGTAGCCACGGAAGGCCGCCACGAAGTTGAACAGGGTCAACGTGGCGACGATGCCGGCTATGAGGAAGCTGCGTATTGAGGTCACGGGGTGATCCAGCCTGACAAGCGCCGATGATACATCGGGCCGTCATTCGGCCCCTAACGGGATCTTGTAGCCAACCCCGCGAATGGTGCGGATGAAGTCATTGCCGAGTTTCTTGCGCAGGTGGTGGATGTGCACTTCCACGGCATTACTCGCCACTTCCTCTCCCCAGCTGTACAGGCGGGATTCGAGTACCGAGCGTGTCTGCACGCGACCGGCGTTCTCCATCAAGGTCTTCAACAGCATGTACTCACGGCGTGGCAGTTCCAGCTCGGTGCCGTTCACTACCAGTTTTTGCTGGATGGTATCAAGCGTCACCTCCCCGATACTGATACGGGAATCCTTGACTTGCGCCAGGCGCCGCTCGATCACGCGCAGGCGTGCCAGCAGTTCCGTCACGTCGAAGGGTTTGGCGAGATAGTCGTCGGCGCCACTGTCGAGGCCAGCCACCTTGTCGTCGATACTGTCGCGGGCCGTGAGCAACAACACCGGAAGTTCGGGATGCTTCTTGCGCAAGGTGCGCAGCACACTGAGACCATCGATGTCGGGCAGACCGATATCGAGGATCACAAGATCGGGAGTTTCGGTATCCACGACATGCAATGCGGCCTTGCCGGTTTCCACATCATTCACGGCAAAGCCCTGCTGTTGCAGGGCCTTCTTCAATCCGGTGGCAAGTGGCCTGTCGTCTTCAACCAGCAATATCTGCACGTGACTCCCCTCTTTTGCAGCTGCGTCATTCCACGAGTCTCATGCCGCGTTGGCATTACTCACCGGCAATGGAGGCCAGCGCTTCCAGTATCTCCTGCTTGCGACCCGCATCTGCCAGGGCACGACCCTCGCGCGGTGCTGCCTGCTGTGCCTTTTGCAGGTACTGGCGGGCTTCGGCAAAGCGCTTCTCGGTAACAAGGAAGCTACCATAGAAATAGTTGCTGTCGATGCCATCAGGGTTCTGCAGCAGGGCTTTCCGCAACAACTCCTCGGCGAGCTCGTCGTCCCCAAATCCTACGGGCCAGCCAGGAACGCTGTAATACAGGGCACCAAGGCTGGTATAGGCAGAGCCCTGCAGAGCCTGCGGGTTCAATTCCAGCGCCTGTTCAAGGTCCGCTTTGGATGCCTTGGCCAGCGCCAGCGCGCCCAGCCCGCCTTTGGCACCAGCGTAAGTAGACTTGATGATGCCACTCCAGATCCACGCTTCGGCAGCGCCAGGGTTCGCCTCCGTCAGAGCTGTAGCTTCGCTCACCAGCTGGTCAAACGCGGACAACTGGGTCTTGCCCTCCAGCTGGTAATTTATCTCGGCCCAGCGATCTTGCAGGTGCTTGACGTCGGCGAGCACGTCAGCCTGCGCCAGCGGTGCAAGCACGCAGGCCAGCAACAGGCCTTGCAGAGTATGTTGTAGGGTACGGATGGTGTTCATGGTGACTACCTCCAGAGGTATTGCGCCCTACCGGGCGAATTTACGAATAATGGGCAATTTGCCGACCAGGGCCTTGTGGACCACGGCAGGCAGCACGGCGTTGATGAGTACGAACAACTTCTCGGGCCAGCCGAGAAAGCGCTGGCGCTGCGTTCCGGCCAGCATCGCGCAGATTTCCTGCGCCACCAGCTCCGGCGCATCTTCCTTGCTGCCCAGTTCGGCGTTCAGCGCCCGCACGCGGTCGCTGTTCAGTGCCGTGCGCGTGGCGCGTGGCGCGATGTAGCCCACCGTCACGCAGGACTCGGCCAGCTCGCGCGACAGTGCCTCGCTGAAAGTCTTGATGGCGGCTTTGCTGGCACAGTACGCCGCAAAGCCGGGGTGTCCGATGCTGCCGAAGATGGAGCCGACGTTGACGATGCGGCTCTCCTGCCTGGACAGCAACTGTGGCAGAAGAAGCCGCGTAAGTACGATGGGGCCAACGGTGTTGACCTCGAACAGTTTCTGCAGCAATAGCGGTTGCTGCTGCTGGAACCAGCCAAAATCCAGCATCCCGGCCAGATTGACGAGTCCATCAATACCGCCGACAGCCTGACAGGCGTCCACGATGGCTTCGCGCCCTTCGGACCGGCTGAGGTCTGCTGCGACGATGTGGTGGCGATCACCCAGCTCGTGCTGCAAGACCTGCAGACGCTGCGCGTCCATGCAGGTCATGACGAGCCGCACGCCGTGCGCTGCCAACTGGCGACACAACAAACTGCCGATGCCGCCCGAAGCGCCTGTGACCAGAATGAGTTTGTCATGCAGCTGCATGTTGCGGTGCTCCTTGCTGTTCCTGGCCTGGCTGGCTGGCGCTGCTGCGCGGAATACCGTGTTCAGCGTCGAGACCATGGAAGATGCCGCCATAGAGCCGGTAGAACATGTTCGCAGCATGGATGATCTGCGCCTGTTCGGCAGGGTCCGTGATACGGTCCATGAGGCCTTCGAAGAACTTCACGTGATCCTGGTCCAGCGAGCCGTGGGAGTACAGGTAGCTGAAGGCCTTGCGCGGCAGATCCAGCTTGTCGCGGATGGCGTCTGCAGCCTTGTCGGCGATCCGGATGCTGGTACCTTCCAGCACATGTACCATGCCGAAGAATCCCAGTGGATTGACGCGGTTCACCATGTCCCAGGCGTAGGCCACCATCAGTTCGGTGCTGGCGGCGGGCCTGCTGGCACGCGCGGCTTCCTTGTCGAAGCCGCAGGCAGCGATGTCGTTCAACACCCATTCCTGATGGCCGGTTTCTTCCTCGATGTACTCGCCGATGGCCACACGCAGCCACTCCTTGCTTTCAGGCAGACGTGCACCGGTGC
>JBIIWP010000164.1:0-4527 GCA_044338855.1 Pseudohongiellaceae bacterium
GAGGAACAGCTGCTTGTGCCGTTCTTCCGGGAAGAAGTTGATGATGCGGTCCAGAGCCTGGTTGGCGTTGTTGGCGTGCAGTGTGGACAGGCACAAGTGGCCGGTTTCCGCGAAGGCGATGGCGTGTTCCATGGTTTCTTCAGCGCGGATCTCGCCGATCAGGATGACGTCGGGGGCCTGACGCAGCGTGTTCTTCAGCGCTTCCTCATAGGAGTTGGTGTCCATGCCGACTTCGCGCTGGTTCACGATGCTCTTCCTGTGCTGGTGCACGAATTCCACCGGGTCCTCGATGGTGATGATGTGGCCCGAGGAATTGCGGTTGCGGAAGTCGATCAGCGAGGCCAGCGAGGTGGATTTGCCGGAACCGGTACCGCCCACGAACAGGATGAGCCCGTTCTTTTCCATCACCAGTTTGGTCAGCACTTCGGGCAGGCCCAGCTTGGTCCACTCGGGGATGTCGGTCTTGATGGTACGGCACACCATGCCGACTTCGCCGCGCTGCTGGAAGATGTTTACGCGGAAGCGGCCGATGCCTTCCTCCATGATGGCGAGGTTGCACTCGGGGCTCTTGTCGAAAGCCTTGCGCTGGTCTTCGTTCATGATGGCGTAGGCCATGCGCTTGACGTCACCTTCCTCGAAGCGCTCTTCCCGCATCGGTACCATCTTGCCGAAGGCCTTCATGCTGGGCGCAGCGCCACAGGTCAGGAACAGGTCTGATCCGTCATGGTCGACCATTTCCTTCAACAAGACCTTGATATCGATATCCATGGGCTGCTCCTGGTGCTGGTGGTTTTTTGAATTCAGCTGTGAATCGGGGGTGGGCGGTGGAAGCGCCGCGCCGTGTACCAGGGTACTTCGGCTTCGTGCTTGCTGACCTGGTCAGCCACACCCAGAGTGAGGGCGAACAGCGCCATGCGCACCAGCACGCCGTTGTCGGTCTGGCGGAAAATCGCCAGGCTGGGATGCTCATTCATGTCGTTGTCGAGCTCGTTGGCCTCGGAACGCGAGTCACGGGGCAGCGGATGCATGATCACGGTATTGGGCTTGCAGTGACGCGTGTAGATCTCGTTGTTGAGGCGGAAGCGGCCGCGGTAAATGTCGGCTTCCGTCTGGTTGGAAAAACGCTCTTCCTGGATGCGGGTGAGGTACACGGTATCGTTGTCGTGCAAGCCTTCTTCCATGCTTTCGGTTTCCACCACGGTGTGGCCTGCTGCCAGCAGTTGCTCGACGATCTCGCCCGGCATGCCGAGTTCCTTTGGTGCCACCAGGGTGAACTGGATATTGTGGTAAAGACTCAAGAGCTTGCTCAACGAGTGCACGGTACGGCCGAACTTGAGGTCGCCCACCATGGCGATGCGCAGATTCTGCACGGGGCCCTGGATGCCCAGTTCCTTGCGGATGGTGTAGAGATCCAGCAGTGCCTGCGAGGGATGCTCGGAGGGGCCATCGCCAGCATTGATCACGGGCACGCGGCTGGCGCGCGCAAACTCGTCCACGGAGCCGGCCACCGGGTGGCGCATGGCAATGACGTCGCTGTAGCCGCTGATGACCCGCGCGGTGTCGTACAGTGATTCGCCCTTGGAGATGGCCGAAGCCTTGATGTCGCTGGTCTCGCGCACTTCGCCACCCAGCAGGTTGAAGGCGCAGCCGAAACTCACGCGCGTGCGCGTGGAGGGTTCGAAGAAGAGGTTGCCGAGGATGGCGCCGTCCAGCACGCGCGTGCGCTTCTCGCGCCGGGCATAGGGCTCCATACTGTCCGCCACCCGGAACAGCTCCTCCACATCCTGGCGGTCGAACTGGTTGATCGAAAGGATATGGGAACCGGTGAAATTCATGGGTGGCATGGGTCCTGCAGGTCTGGTGATATGGCGGCGATGTTACACCGACTCCCGCCGCCAAGTCAGGGCCGCGGATGCTCGCCATGCTCACTGCGCTTGATGGCCACACTGCCCCCTTGGCGCCAAGGGGCCAAGACGCCAAGGGGTTTGTGCAAGCCGGCAGGATTTGTTCTATCTTTCGAGTCTGGGAGCTTGGCGGGACAACGGCGGCAGGAGCAGGGCTTGAACAGCATTTTCTGGCATGACTATGAGACTTTTGGTGGTGATCCCAGACGGGACCGGCCCTGCCAGTTCGCCGGCATCCGTACCGACGAGGACCTGAACGTCATCGGCGAGCCGGTGGAGCTTTACTGCCAGCCGGCGCCGGACTTCCTGCCGGATCCCGTGGCCTGTCGCATCACCGGCATCAGCCCGCAGCAGGCGCTGCAGAAGGGTGTACGCGAGGCCGAATTCTGCCAGCGCATCCTGCAGGAATTCAGTGAACCGGGCACCTGCGTCAGCGGCTACAACAGCATCCGCTTCGACGACGAGGTGACGCGCCATCTGCTGTACCGCTGCTTCCATGATCCCTATGAGCGTGAATGGAAGCACGGCAACTCGCGCTGGGACCTCATCGACGTGCTGCGCGCCACGCGCGCGCTGCGGCCGGAGGGTATCAATTGGCCGGACAAGGAGGACGGCACCCCCAGCTTCCGGCTGGAAGAGCTCACGGTAGCCAACGGCGTTGCCCACGCCAATGCCCACGACGCGCTGGCCGATGTGGAAGCCACTCTCGCCATGGCGCGGCTGGTGAAGCAGAAGCAACCGCGTCTCTACGACTATCTTTACCAGCTGCGTAACAAGCAGAAAGTGCTGGCCCTGCTGGACCTGGCGCGCCAGGAACCCGTGGTGCACGTCAGCGGCATGTTTCCCGCCACGCGCGGTTGCCTCGGCGTCGTGATGCCGCTGTTGAAGCATCCCGACACCAATAACGGCATCATCGTGGTGGACCTCCTGGCCGACCCTGCGCCCTGGCTGCAGCTGGACGCCGACGAGATCCGCCGCAAGCTGTACACGCCGCGCGCCGAACTGGCCGAAGGCGAAGAGCGCATTGCCCTGAAGACCGTGCATCTGAACCGCTGTCCTGTGCTGGCGCCCATGAACGTCCTGAATGCCGCTGTGCAGCAGCGTTACGGTCTGGATCTGTCAGGAGTACCACAGCACCGCGAACGCGTGCTGGGCGCCCGCCACCTCGCCGAACGCCTGCGCGAGGTGTTCAGGGGTGCGGATCACCTGCCGGAAACTGATCCCGATTTCATGCTGTACAGCGGCGGCTTCTTCGATGACCACGACAAGCGCCTGATGCAGAAGCTGCACCGCCTGCCGCCACGGGAACTGCACGCGCTGGGCGGCCAGTTCCATGATGCGCGCCTGCCGGAGCTGCTGTTCCGCTACCGTGCCCGCAACTGGCCCGAGTTGCTGGAACCTGAAGCCGCGGCGCGCTGGCAGACCTTCTGCCGCGAGCGTCTCAGTGGCGCGCAGCCGGGTGCCGGTCCCGCGTTGCCGCGCTTCACGGAACTGTTGGCGCAGGAAGCCGGGCAGCTGTCGCCTGAGCTGCATCTGCAGTTGCAGCAGTACGCGCAGGACCTGGCGCAGCGCTACGGGCTGGCCTGAGTATGAACAAATTCTCGGATGCAGGCAGACGGGCGGCACCATGCAGATTTTGAAGCGACTCTGGCGTGACACCGGCCCCGGCCTCGTCGTGGCTGCCACCGGGCTGGGGGCGGGCGACATTGTGGCCGCCGCCGTGGCGGGGGCGGAATTCGGCACCACCTTGTTGTGGGCCGTGGCAGTGGGCGGCCTGCTCAAGTTCTGCCTCAACGAGGGCATCGGCCGCTGGCAGCTCATCACCGGCAGCACCTTGCTGGAAGGCTGGATGCAGGAGTTGCCGCGCTACATCAGCTGGTATTTTGCCGCTTATCTCGTGTTCTGGAGCTGCATGGTGGCGGCGGCGATGATGTCCGCCACGGGGCTGGCAGCCTATGGCCTGTGGCCGGTGCTGTCGGTGACGCAGTGGGGCATGCTGCATGCCGTGGTGGCCTTCGTGATCGTGCTGGGCGGCGCCTGGCGCATGCTCGAAGGCCTCATGAAATTCTTCATCGCGCTGATGTTTGGCGCCATCCTGTTCTGCGCGGCGCTGGTGCTGTGGCAGAACCCGGCAGTGCTCGGCACCCTTATGCGGCCCTCGCTGCCCGACGACAGTCTCACTGTCATTCTCGGTGTAATGGGCGGCGTGGGCGGCAGTGTCACGCTGCTGAGTTATGGTTACTGGATCAAGGAAGAGGGCTGGTCTGGCCCGGAGCGCCTGCGCACGATGCGCATCGATCTCGGCGTGGCCTACACGCTGACGGCGCTGTTCGCCATGGCGGTGATGATACTCGGAGCCGGTCTGCAGCCAGAGGTGATAGCGGGCAACGGCATGGCGCTGGCACTGGCAGAGCAGTTAGTGCCGGTCACCGGTGAGGCCGGCAAGTGGGTCTTCCTGTGGGGCTTCTGGGGAGCCACCTTCAGTTCCATGCTGGGCGTGTGGCATGGCGTGCCCTATCTGTTTGCCAACTTCGTGCAGCACTACCGGCAGCGTAATGCGGCGACAGCCAGCGCCCCCAGCGTACTGGCTGCACCGCAGAGCCTCACGCGCAGTCTGCCCTAT
>JBIIWP010000059.1:0-18772 GCA_044338855.1 Pseudohongiellaceae bacterium
GGGTGGTGCCACAGATCACCAGCACGAACATGCGCGTTTGGACCCAGTCGGCGGATTGGTTCGGCAGCAGTGTGATGATCGTACCCTCTACCGTTTGTGTGCTGATGACCATGGCTGCAGCCTCCTCCTTATTGTTACGTCAGGTCAGCGCGGCCGGACTGCCGCCGCTATCGGCAGGCGGCAGGGCAAAGCGCGCCAGCAGGGGCACGTGGTCGGAAAGTTCGCGCCACCGGCTGTCGTCAAGACAGGCGCAGGACTGTAGCGCAAGACCCCGAAAGTAGATGCGGTCCATGCACAGCAGCGGCCAGCGTGCCGGAAAGGTGCGGGCATAACGTCGTTGGCTGTGCAGGAACACTTCCTCCAGTCCCAACGCCGGGTCCAGCACGCGTGCCACCTGGCGCGAGCTCCAGTCGTTGAAATCTCCCCCGATGAGCACGGCTTGCCGGCGTTGCAGCACCTCCGCCAGATGCTGGTTCAGGATACGCAGCTGGCCACGGCGTTCCAGACCCAACAGGCCCAGGTGCAGGCACACCACATGGATCGTGCTGCCCTGTTCCGGCAGATGGATGTCGCCGTGCAGCAGGCTGCGGCTGGCCCCACGGAACGGTGACACGTTGATGTTGCCCCAGGCGACAAACGGGTATTTGCTGAGGATGGCGTTGCCGTGGTGACGCCCATCGGCGATGGCATTTTTGCCGTAGGCGTGGTGCTGCCACACCTGATCTGCGAGGAACTCGAACTGCGCCTCTGCGGGCCAGTCGCTGATGCGGCCGGCGTGCCCACGATGCTCGCCCTGGACTTCCTGCAGCAAGGCCAGGTCTACATTGAGCTCACGCAACTGCTCGCGGATGCGGTGCAGCACGAACTGGCGGTTGTTGCTGCTGAAGCCCTTGTGGATGTTGTAGGTGAGGATGCTCAGCGTCATGCGGCATCGTCATCGAGGCCGAGCTGCTTGCGGAACAGGCGCGGGTTCGACTCGATGAAGCGGTCGATCCAGCGCTCCAGGAAGGAGTCGGTTTCATGCGTCTGCAGATAGCGGTAACCGAGTACGGCAATCACCATGGCGCCGAGCGTATCCAGGATCAGGTCCCACATGGTGTCATCCAGGCCTGACTTCTGCATGTTGAGGCCGAAGCTTTGGTCCATCACGTATTCGAAGATCTCCCACACCGTGCCCATGCCGATGCCGAACAGGCAGGCAAACAGCGCGATGAAGCCTGGCGAGAGGTCGAAGTTGATGTTCTGGTTTTCGTTGAGAACATACACCAGCACGAAGCCGGTGATGCCCAGCAGAAAGCCCGACCAGGCATGCAGGAAGAGGTCCCACCACCAGTAACGGTTGTAGAAGTCCAGCACCTCCCCGAAGAACAGTGCCAGGCAGATGAAGATGATGGCAAGCGATTCGAACTCGTAAGGCACATGCACCTTGTAGCGGTTGGGCAGCAGCAGCGGCATGAAAGTGATGACAAGGATGGCAAGGGTTTCCATCCCGGCCTGGTATTGCTCTCCGATCAGCAACAGCAAGGCGCCAATGGCAAGCAAACCCTTGAGCGTCACGCTGATGCGGCGGTGTACCTGATCCAGAAATTCCGGCAGTGATGGCGGCATGGTCTCTCCAATGCAGCAGAGAGGGTAACAATGCATCATGGCTTTGTTAAGCACTTGCGCGAAATGGCGCTGCGCGCGTTACACTGCGTGCATGAATGATTCGCTGTTGCTGTTGTCTGAAAAAGTGCTGGAACTGCACGTTGGTTGGCTGGTGCTGCTGGTAGGCCTGCCGTTTTTGGGAACGCTGGTGCTGGTGCCCTGGCTTGCCATCCAGCTCCCTGCCGACTATTTCCATGAAAGCTACCGGCCTACGCTGCTGTGGGGCGTGGAGCATCCTGTGCTGCGCTTTCTGCTGCACCTCGGCAAGAATCTGCTGGGGCTGGTCGTGCTGGTGATTGGCATCGCCATGCTGGTACTGCCGGGGCAGGGTGTGCTGACCATCGTCACCGGGTTGCTGCTGATGGATTTCCCCGGCAAGTATCGCTTCGAGCGCTGGCTGGTGCACCAACGGCCGGTTCTGCTCGGCGTGAACTGGCTGCGGGGGAAGGCTGGCCGGCAAGCACTGCTGCTCTAACCGTATCAAGCTGCCCGGGGTTGACGCCGCCGAGGATGCGTTGACCCAGATCCACAAGCTTGGGGGGGGGGAATATGGCGGAGAGGTAGGGATTTGAACCCTAGAGCCCCTTGCGAGGCTGCCTGATTTCGAGTCAGGTCCGTTCGGCCACTCCGGCACCTCTCCGTGTCGTGGCGGGCGGCATTGTAACCGGTTTGCTCCGGCTTGCCACACCCCGCAATTCCTGAAATCTCACGCCGGCTGCAGGAACACCAGGATGTGCCCCGGATCATTGGGGTTGTGGTCGGTGCCGAGCACGCGCCAGTCGCGCCAGTGCTGCTCAATGTACTCCAGCGTCATGCTGGTATCCCCGTAAATGAGGTCACCGCTGCCGGGCTGTTGTTGGTGTGGCAGAAAGGCATAGCCCAGCTTGTGGTGACGCTCCAGCAGGATCTCGCGGGAAAAGCCGCTATGCCAGTTCTCGTGGACATCCCAGTATCCTGGCGGCCTGATCGTGACCACGAGCATGCCGTCTGCCGTGACATGGCGACGCAGCACCTGCAGCACGGCCTGCGCGGTTGGCTCCGACAAATGCGTGAAAACAGAGAAGGCATAGATGAGGTCGAAGTTGCCGGTGAAGGGCAGGTCGCTGGGCACGTAGTCGCAAAGCGCGAAGTGGCCGGGGCAGCGATACTGTTCAAACAGGGCGCGCGCAGTATCCGAGGGATCGCTGCCGTAGAGCTGGTCGGCGTCCACGTACTGCAGCAGCAGGCGCAGCAGGCGGCCCCAGCCACAGCCATAGTCCAGAATGCGGCCCTGCAGCGGGTGGTCCAGATACTGGCGACAGGCGCGGTCGATGGACTGCACGAAATCGACGGACTGCTTCAGTAGCGTCAGGCCACTGTTGCCGCTCCACTCCAGTTGCACCGCATCGCTCACCATGCGCGGCAGCCAGGCACGCAGTGCGGAGTGAAACTCGGGGATGTCGAGCAGCAATTCCCCGAAGTTCTGCAGCGGCAGTGCGCGCAGGAGGGTCAGCGCCGTGCCGAAGTCCTCGCAGGCCGCAGCCGCATTGGCTTGCAGGATCAACTGTTGCTTCTGGTCGCTGCTCAGCGTGGGTTCCGGAAGGAAATGCATCTTGGCTCCAGGCGGGACGGGGCGGGGGAGGCCACCGGCATGGTGGTCTACATCTGACGGATGCCAACGATACAACATCCGGGCACTCGAGGCCCACCCGGACATGGCCTTTGAGGCAGGCGCTTGCTGGCACTGACCCGCGATTGCCGCTAGAGTGGGCGCCTTTCCCGCAGCCCTTTTCACCATGACTTCAAACACTCTCGTCATCCAGTCCTGCAGCGAAGCCCAGCTCGAGGGCTGGATGGGCCAGTGCATAGGCAGTGTGCAGGGATGGGTCGATGCTCAGGGCTTCGACTACCACTTCGTGGGTGACGAGATCTTTCGTCTGGTACCGGACTGGTACCTGGAAAAGATCGGTCGCAAATTGCCGGTGGCCACGGATCTGGCGCGGCTGAAGATGATCCAGATGGCCCTGCAGGAAGGCTACCAGCAAGCCATCTGGCTCGACGCCGACGTGCTGGTGTTTGATCGCACACTCAAGATCGAGTTCGAAGGCAGCTGTGCTTTCGGTCAGGAAGTGTGGGTACAGGAACACGAGGGCCGTCTCGCCGCGCGTCGCAACGTGCACAACGCCATCGCGGTATTCCGTCAGGACTGCGTGGTGCTGCCCTTTCTGCTGCACACCGTGGAATCCATCATCCGTCGCGTGCATCCCGAACACGTGGCACCCCAGATGGTGGGGCCCAAGCTGCTCAGCGCCTTGCATTCGATCTGCGGCTTTGCCTTGTTGCCCGAGGTGGGCGCGCTGAGTCCGGAAGTCGTGCAGGATATCTGCGCCGGCAAGGGTGCTGCGCTGGACCTGATGCGCCGCAAGAGCGAAATCAAACCCAAGGCCGTGAACCTGTGTGCTTCCCTGATCAACCCGGAAGCGGCAGTCAGCGTCATCGAGACGCTGCTGCCTTCGGTGCAGTAAGCGAGAAACTCAGTACGGTTCCACCGGCTCGTACCAGAGGTCGCGATCCAGTTCCCAGTTGCCGCTTTCATCCAGCAGCCAGATGTGGGCATAGCGGCCCGAGCCCAGCATGGCGCCATCGTTGCGGTCCACCACCTGGTAGTTGCCGTGCACCAGCACCATGTCCACGCCCTCGATGGTGTTGCTGACGGTCAGCGTGGTGATCGGGTTGCTTTCGCGGAAATCCTCCACCCAGTAGTCGTGGATGGCTTGTCGGCCTTTCAGCGTGAGCGAGCCGTGCAGCATTACTACGGCATTCTCGTCGTAGAGCTCCGCCAGCATGGCTGGATTGTGCTCGTTGTAGGCGGTAGTCCAGCGATCGGCCAGTTCCTGCGAGTCGACGCCTGGCATTGCCGCGTATACCGTGGTGGTGGCGAGTAGCAGGGTGCCTGCCAGTATGCGTTTGAACATGTTCCCCTCCCGGGTTGGATGCTGATCAATCGTCTGTCGCGGAAGCGACGACAGTTTCATTTTGGGCGCATTGGCATGCCGCAGGGTTGACCACGGTCAAGGAGAGGCCAGCCGGATTGCTCCAGCCTTGGCCAGGTTCAGCGGCAGGGGACTGGACTCCGTTCCGCGCCGCGGTATCATCGGCCGGGTAGTAACAATAACAGCCAGAGGGGAACGCCATGCCAGCCATTACACTGGACAACATCACTGACGCCGTGATCAACCACGGCGACAAGGGCAAGACCAATCCACGCCTGCACCAGATCTATTCAAGCCTCATCCGTCACCTGCATGACTTCCAGCGCGAAGTGAACCTGACTACCGAGGAGCTGGAAATCGGTCGCCAGTTCCTGTTCAAGCTGGCGCAGCCCAATCAGGATTTCCCGATGGGCGAGATCCACTTGATGTCTGACTGTCTTGGTATCTCCGAGCTGTCGATCCTGCTGGAAGACAAGGGCCACCACGGCACCACTGAAATGAACGTGGAAGGACCGCTGTACATAGCCGGCCTGCCCAAGCGCCAGCACGGCGATCGTCTCGGCGAAATAGTTGCCGGTGACAAACCGCTGTTCGTCAGGCACAAGGTGACCGACGCCAAGGGCCAGCCGCTGGCAAACGCCACCGTGGATGTGTGGCAGCCCGATGGCGAAGGCCACTACTTCGTGCAGCGCGAGCATCTGCCCGAGTGGAATTTCTACGGGCGTTTCCACACCGATGCCAACGGCGAAGTGAGTTTCCTCACTGTAGTGCCAGGCGATTATCCAGTGCCCACTTCCGGCCCCACTGGCAGCATGCTGGAGCAGCTCGGCCGTCACGGCTTCCGCGCCTGCCATATCCACTACATCATCCAGGCTCCCGGCCACGAGCAGTTCACCACGATGATGTACTTCAACCACTCGCCTTACGTCGACTCCGATACCATCTTCTCGGTGAAGAACTTCCGTGTGGACATCACCAGGCACGATGATGCAGCGGCGATCAAAGCGAAGGGCATGGACCGTGCCTTCTACACGCTCGACTACACCTTTGTGGTGCCTTGATAGCCGATGGCACTGGCGCTGTATTACAAACCTTCGTATGAGCGGCTGCGCGAGCGCATCCATGCGGTCGCGCCGCAGCTTGAAGTCGCGCTCTACGATGAAGCAGGAAACATCCATCATCAAGGCAAGGTGGTTGCACCTGACGCGCTGCGCCCAGAGTATTTCTGGATCCACGCCGAGCTATTCAAGTCGCCGCGGCTGGCGGACTACTTCCACCTGATGCAGCATGCGCCCTCAGCCACCTGGCTGCACACCATCAATACAGGGCTCGACCAGTTGCCCTACCTGCCACTGCTGGACAAGGGCATGCTGCTGACCAACAACCATGCACAGGCTGTCTCCATCGCGGAATTCGTGTTGGCGCAGGTGCTGGCGCATTATCAGGATCTGGCGGATTTTCGCCTGAAGCAGCAACAGCAGGTATGGAAGCAGCGGCCCTTCCGCGAGATCAGCGGTACGCGCTGGTTGCTGGTAGGTTTCGGTCACATTGGTCAGGCCATTGCGCAGCGCGTAAAGGCTTTTGGCGCCAGTGTTACTGCAGTACGCCGCGGATCAGACGCTGCAGGGCTGGCGGATCGCGTTGTCACGCAAGCACAGCTGGCGCAGGTGCTGCCTGAAGCTGATGTGGTAGTGCTGGCCTGTTCGTCCAATGCATCGACGCGGCATCTGGTTGATGCCGGTTTTCTGGCGGCGATGAAGCCCGGCTCGGTGCTCGTCAACATCGCGCGCGGTGATCTCGTGGTGGAAGCCGATCTGCACCAGGCCCTGGACCATGGTACGCCGGAGCTGGCAATCCTCGATGTGTTCGAGGAAGAGCCGCTGCCTGCCAATGCCTGGCCCTGGACACATTCGCGAGTCCGACTGACGCCCCATACGTCCAATGCAGGTTCCGGCATGCGCGCGCGCAGCGAAGCGGTTTTCATCGAGAACCTCAGGCGCATCAGCAATGGCGAGTCCTTGCTGAATCAGGTCAGCCGCCGCGACATCCTGTAGGGGCGGGCCCCCGCGCCCGCCCGTGGTGCGATTGACTCCATCCCCCGCGCCCGCCATCACTTTCGGCACTAACCACAAGGGAACCCACCATGTACGACATCATCACCACCGACGTGCTCGGCAGCCCCATGGAAGTATTCGTGTTCCGCCCGCAGGGCCCGGGGCCGCATCCCGGCATCCTGCTGGCGCAGCATATCCCGATGGGCCACGCCGGGCTCGAGAACGATCCCTTCACGCTGACCACGGCGCAGCGTTTCGCCGACAACGGTTACCTCGTGGCCGTGCCCTTCATTTTCCACTGGTGGCCGAAATCTGCACCAATGGAGCTCAAGCGGGAGCAGAGCCGCGACGACCATATCGTGGCAGACATGAAGGCGGGCATGGCCGCGCTGGAGGCACAGCCGGATGTGAAGCGTGACCGCATCGCCATAGCAGGACACTGCTGGGGTGGCCGCGTGGCCTGGCTGGCGGCATGTCACATTCCGCGCTTTGCAGCGCTAGCCACGTTCTACGGTGGCAACATCAAGAAGGCGCTGGGCGCCGGTAACGTGCCGCCCATTGAGCTGGCGCGCCACATCAGCTGCCCCGTGATCGGTTTCTACGGTAACGACGACAGCAATCCTTCGCCACAGGACGTGGAAGACTACAGCGCAGCGCTCAGTGCCGCAGGCATCGCCCACGAGTTCCACCAGTATGAAGGTGCCGGGCATGCTTTCCAGAATTTCCCAATGCCGGAGCGCTTCAATGCGGTGGCAAGCGCCGATGCCTGGGAGAAAGTGCTGGAGTTCCTTGCCGACAGGCTTGGCGCACCGCTCAAACATTGACCCCTCAGTCAGGCGGTCATAAGATGCCAGCCATGACCATGCCGACTCCCGTGATGAACAAACCCGCCAAACTGCCTGTTCCCGGGAAACGTGAACTGCAGAAGGAAGCGCGTCGCAGCGCCATCATCGATGCTGCGCTGGAAGAGTTCTCGGCCCAGGGCTTCACTACCGCCAAGCTTGACGATGTGGCGGTGCGCGCCGGCATCGGCAAGGGCACCATCTATCTCTACTTCGACAGCAAGGAAAGCCTGTTTGAGGAAGTGGTGAGGCGCAACATGATCCCGGACCGCGAGATGGGCGAGGCCTACATGCTGTCGATGGAGGGCTCTGCCGCGCACGTGCTCGCCACGCATTTCCGCCACATCTACGCCTTCATGAAGAACGACAAGGTACCACCCTTGTTGATGATGATCCTGGGCGAGACGGCGCGCTTCCCCAAGCTGGCACAGTTCTTCTATGAAGAGATGATCCGCCCCTCGCACGACCTGATCCATCACATCATCAGCAAAGGCATCGCTTCCGGCGAGTTCCGTGCCGATGCAGGCCAGATCTACACGCAGCTGCTGTTCGCACCGGCGATGCACAGTGTTATCTGGAACCTCACCTACGGCAACCTCGCTCCCCTCGATCTCGACAACTACGCCGAGACCCACATCGATTTCATGCTGCGCGCGCTGCGCGCTTGATGGACGTCAAGGCCGTCCTGCAGGCGCTGCGCCTAGACTGCCTGCATTGAAACCCGGCTGTCGCCGGAGGGGGATGTCCATGGTTGCCACCCGTTCCACCTTGCTTGGCTCTCTGTTGTTGCTGCTGGCCGCTGCACCCGCGCTGGTGCAGGCGCAGGAGGATCTGCGTGAGCGTCTGCTCGTCGCCTCCGCTACCACCATCGGCAATGAACCCGACCTGCTCGCCCTGACCAATCAGCTTGCCGAGACCGCGATCACTGAACATTGCGCTGCCTGCCATGGCGCCACGCTGGAAGGTGCCAAGGGTGTACCGTCGCTGGTGGATTACGAGTGGATATGGGGGATTGCCGGAGACGAGATCAGTGCCACGGATCCCGTGCACAAGATCATGCAGACCGTGCTGTATGGAATCCGCGACCGCGACTGCCCCGAGGAAACCAGGAGCTACGGTGCCTGTCCCGATACCCGTTACTCCGAAATGCCGGCCTACCGCACGCTGGGACTCAGCGATGCGCAGCTGGGGGAGCTTACCGACTATGTGTTGAGTCTGGCGGGTCAGGACCACGATGCCGCCGCCGCAGCACGTGCCGCACCCTATACGGGTCTGTGCGTGGAATGCCACGGCGATGACGGCCTGGGGTACCGCGCCTACGGTGGTCCGGACCTGACCGACGACATCTGGGTCTATGGCGGTAGCCGTGAAGACATTTTTGCCTCCATCGCTGATGGCCGCATGGGCTATTGCCCGCCCTATTGGGACACCCTCGACGCTGCCACCATCAAGGCTTTGGGGATATACCTGTATCGGCGCTATATGGGCCTCTGAGCCGCAGCGTTTGCTCCTGACACATTCTTCTTGACCTCGGCAGGGTAGCTTCCTAGTCTCCACGGGTGCCGGTCGTACCCGGACCAGCGAACCCTCAGGAAGCCGAGTCGTGCCTGTGTCGATCCACCAACTTGCCTGTTTCACCTTGAGCGCTGTGGGCCTGACCGCCCTGCTGCACGCACAGACGGAAGCGCCGGTGCTGTTGCAGCCGCCAGTGCATGCCCGGGTCGAGTCTGCCCCAGTCGACGAGATGAGCGGCATCGTCCGGAGCCGCCGCCACCCTGATATCTTCTGGGTACACAACGACAGCGGCGACAGCGCGCGTATTTTCGCCATCCGCAGCGACGGCAGCTCCGTGCTGCCCACCTTCTCGAAGTTCTCCCGTTATGGCGACGCGCCTGAAGAGGGCAAGCGGCAGTGGGAGGGCTTCGAAGTGCTCTATGCCGACCACGTGGATTGGGAGGCCATCGCGCTGGACCAGAACTATCTGTACCTCGCTGACGTCGGCAACAACCTCAACGCGCGGAAAAATCTGGTGATCTACGCCGTCAGCGAGATTGATCCCACGGCGTCCACGCGTTCTGCCGTGGTACAGAAGTGGTCCGTGCATTATCCGGAGCAGCAGGAATTTCCGCCGGGCAACTGGCACTACGACAGCGAGAGCCTGTTCACCAGCGACGGCCAGCTCTACCTCATCACCAAGCATCGCCAGACCGGCAGCATGGGCACCTTCGAAGCCGGTGCCAATCTGTACCGGCTCGATACCCGCCACACGGACCAGAGCAACGCCCTGACCCTGGTGGACAGCACGGCGCTCATCACTGCAGCCACCGGTGCTGACGTTTCGCCCGACGGCCAGACTCTCGCGGTGATTTCCTACGAAGACCTGTTCCTGTTCGACAAGCCTGCCACGGGTGATGCCTGGCTGTCGTCCACGCACCGCCGTATCCCGCTGGACCGCTCTGTCACGCGCCAGGCCGAGGCAGTGGCGTGGGCAGACGACACGACGCTGCTCGTTACCAATGAAGGTCGCGACATCTTTCGCCTGGACGTGAACGACCAGGACGAGCCATGACCGGCCCAGTGATGCTGGGGCTGATCTCACAGGCCTACACTACGCAGAGCCAGCACTGGAAGGGCTACCTGCTGGGCGTGGCAACTGAAGTGGCTGAACTGCTGGAGCAGCACGGCCTGCATGCGACCGTCAAACAGCGCGTGAAGAGCTTCGAGAGCCTCAGCGAAAAGCGCAGTTTCCTGCTGCGGGATGCAAAGCCGGGACAGCAGGAGATCAAGGACCTGCTGGGGATGCGCATCGTGGTGCCCTTCCAGGAAGACGTGGAGGAAGCCGTCTCTCTGCTGCTTCGGCGCTACAACACCGGCGAAATCGAACGCAAATCCGAGAAACTCACTTTCCGTGAATTCGCCTACGACTCCGTACACGTGGAATTGCCCGTGCATGGGGAGTTGGTGCTGCCCCCGGGCTGTCGCGAGGTGATCGAAGTACAGGTCCGTACTATCCTGCAGGATGCGTGGGCCGAAGTGGAACACGAGTTGATCTACAAGAACCACTTCCGCTTTCCCAACAACGAGACCATTCGCAAGAAGCTGGCGGCAGTGAATGCCAGCCTGAGTCTCGCCGACATGATCTTCCAGGAAATCCGCGACGCGCAGAAGGAAATGGCGGAGTGGGGTCAGCAGCGTTTCAAGGCCATGCTCGACAAGGCAGGGGAGAGCCTTTCCACCGAGTTGCCGGGAAGCTTGCCGCTCAGTGTCAGTGAATTGCCGCAGGCAACCTTGCCCGGCATCGAGAACCCCGTGACCGGCAATCGTGCCGAGATAGAACGCAACCTGATGGCCGCGTTGAAGGCCCACAACGAGATGGACTACCGCGCCGCCGTGCGCCACTACACGCGCGTGCTGGAGTGCAACCCCGATCTGCCGGTACGCTCCGTGGTGTTCAGCCATCGCGGCATGGCCTACTTCATGCAGCAGCAGGAGGGCCTCGCGCTCAGTGACTTCGACCGCAGCTTCCAGTGTGACCGCAGCAACTACCGCGCGCTGAACTACCGCGCCATGATCCTGCGCCGCATGGGCTACGTGGAACCGGCCATCGAATGCTTCACGCTGTCGCTGGAGCTGAACCCGCAGCAGGCGGAAGTGTACTTTCTGCGTGGCCAGACCCTTGTCGAGATCGAGGAAAACGAGCGTGCGCGGGCCGACCTGCGCCGAGCCATAGAACTGGACCCTGTGCACGCCGAAGCCACCACTCTCCTGTCGCGGCTGTCCTGATGAGATGCTCTGAGCCCTTGCTCGAATCCGTGGTTTGGGCTGGCATTTCCCGGAGAATCCAAAGGTTTTCCCTTGAACGACACGGTGGTAACATGCGCCGCTTTCCAGTCACAGGGCCGGAACTACAGGCATGAAAGCCTTCTATCGCGACTTCACTTTGGGCATTCTTGGTGGCGGCCAGCTCGGCCGCATGCTGATCCAGCCCTGCACCAATTTCGATGTCAGCACGGCGGTGCTCGACCCTTCCGCGAATGCGCCCTGCAGCGAGCTCGCCTCGCGTTTCCAGACCGGTTCACTCACCGACTTCGATACTGTCTATGCCTTCGGCAAGACCGTGGACCTGCTCACCATCGAGATCGAGAACGTAAATGTTGCTGCGCTGCACAAGCTCGAGCAGGAAGGCCTGCCGGTGTTCCCGCAACCGCGCGTAATCGAGATCATCCAGGACAAGCGCGTACAGAAGCAGTGGTACCACGCCAATGGCATTCCTACGGTGGACTACGTGCTGGTGGAGAACCGCGCCGACATCGCCAACTACACTGCGTTTCTGCCAGCCTTCAACAAGGTCGGCAAGGGTGGTTATGACGGCGGTGGCGTGCAGCGCATCAGCACTGCTGATGACATCCACCTCGGCTTCAACGCCCCGGGCCTGCTGGAAAAGGCCATCGACTTTGATCGCGAGATTTCCGTGATTGCGGCACGTAATGCCAAGGGGGAAGTCGCAGTGTTCCCTGCCGTGGAGTGCGTCTTCCACACCAGGCGCAATCTCGTGGACTACCTGCTGGCACCCAGCCAGCTGTCGTCGCAGATCCTGGCGGAGGCCGAAGCGATCGCGCGTGATGTCGTCAACAAACTCGGCATCGTCGGTCTGCTCGCCGTCGAGATGTTCGTGACCAGGCAGGGCACTGTGCTTGTCAACGAGATCGCACCACGTCCGCACAACAGTGGCCACCAGACCATCAATGCCAACTACACCTCGCAGTACGAACAGCACCTGCGTGCCATTCTCGGCCTGCCGCTGGGCGCCACCACATTGATGTCGGCATCAGCCATGGTGAACCTGCTGGGAGCAGAAGGACACAGTGGCCCTGTGGTTTACGAAGGCATCGACGCGCTGCTGCATGTGCCCGGCATTTCCGTGTTTTTGTATGGCAAGAAGGAAACGCGCCCGCATCGCAAGATGGGGCACATCACCATTCTGGATACTGATATCCAGAGCTTGCTCGCGAAAGTGGAACAGGTTAAAAGTCTGGTGAAAGTGGTCGCAGCACCAGGCTCAAAACAGGATTGAGGCAATGAGCAAGGCAACGGTTGGCATCATCATGGGCAGCAGTTCCGATCTTCCGGTCATGCAGGACGCGGCGGACGTGCTGAAGGAATTCGGTATCACGGCGGATATCTCCGTGGTGTCGGCGCACCGCACGCCTGAGCTGATGATGGAATACGCCGCTACCGCAAGGAAACGGGGTCTCAAGGTGGTCATTGCCGGCGCTGGTGGCGCCGCGCATCTGCCGGGCATGGTGGCTTCCGTCACCACGCTGCCAGTGATCGGCGTACCGGTGTTGTCCAGCAATTCCATCGACGGCTGGGATTCGATCCTCTCCATCCTGCAGATGCCGGCCGGCATACCGGTTGCCACGGTAGCGCTGAACGGTGCACGCAACGCCGGCATCCTCGCCGCTGAAATCATCGGCAGCAGCGATCCTGCCGTCGCCCGCAAGCTGGAAGCCTTCAAGAAATCGTTGAAGAAAAAAGTGCAGGCCATGAATACGGCGCTGGCCAAGCGCTGATCCGGCGCTGGTCGCTTCCCATGCTGCTGGCGCAGCGGCATTTACGGGTAGCGGATTGCACCTTTCGGGGCCTGGCTGCGTACAAGCATCATTCCTTCCAACCCGGCTTGATGGTCAACACATGCAGAAGCATCCCAATCCTCAGGGCAAGGGCCTCGTCCCGGTCCTGCAGGGACTGCAGCAGCACTGGGCACGTGTGCAGGTTGCCCCCAAACAACTCGACCAGGTGTCGCTCGAACTCTTCACCTCGCTGTTCGTACTACAGAGTGAATTCCGCTTCAACCCAGTGCCGGAGCAGGATTACTTCCTGTATCAGGCAGGGGAGACCTATCGCATGATGCTGGTCGGGCCTGACGAGTGGACGGCCGCCTGTCCCGGGCGTTACATCGGTCGCTGCACCTTGCTGATTGACCGCACCTGGACCCTCGAACTGGATGCTGCCGTCGCTGCCGACGAAGCCTTTATGGCCGGAATCGAAGCGCGTCGGCAGGCTCTGCAGGAGCGCCTGGAGGCCGCGGATACACTGGAAGACGCTTTGCCCACCTTCGAGGCTGAATTGGGCTACTACGGCAAGGCCCTCAGCTTTATCCTCGGCAAGTCCCTGCGTGTCTCCATGCAGCTCTCCGGCATCCACGCCCTGAGCTACGAACAGGCCCGCGGCCTGCTCACCTCCCCACCCGACACCCCGTAGGGGCTGACCCCTGCGCCCGCCCCTACGGTGATTGTTTCAGAGTGGCGTGCGTGTCCCCGGGGCGTCATTCCGGTATACTGCCGCCCGCCTCAAAAGGGCTCCCATCAATCACCTAAATGGATACTGCAATGTTCCAATCGATCGAGCGTCGTCCGCCTGATCCCATCCTGGGTCTGTCTGCGGCCTATAAAAACGATACCAACCCCAAAAAGGTCGACCTGGGTGTTGGCGTGTACAAGGATGAAGCCGGCAACTGTCCTGTCATGAAGGCAGTGAAGACGGCCGAGAACAAGCTCTGGGAGATTGAGGATTCCAAATCGTATATTGCCCAGGCCGGTCCGGACCTGTTCCTGAAGCACACGCTGGACCTGCTGCTGGGCAACGACCACGTTGCCGTGCAGGACAAGCGTGCCTCCGTGGTGCTGGCTCCCGGCGGTTCCGGCGCGCTGCGTGTTGCGGCGGAGTTCGTCACGCGCAACGTACCGAATACCCGTATCCTGGTCAGCGACCCCACCTGGAACAACCACATCCCGCTGCTGGGTTCGGCTGGCCTGAAAGTTGAGACCTATCCCTACTACGACTACGCCACGCACTCGATCAAATTCGACCAGATGATGTCGCGCCTGGCAGAAGCCAAAAAAGGCGATCTGGTGCTGCTGCACGGCTGCTGTCACAACCCCTGCGGTGCCGACCTCAGCCCCGCGCAATGGGATGCCGTTGCTGATGCCGCGCTGCAGCAGGGCTTCGTGCCCTTCATCGACCTGGCCTACCAGGGCCTCGGTGATGGCCTCGTGGAGGACGTCTACGGCCTGCGCCTGATGGCCAGCAAGCTGCCGGAAGTCATCATCGCCAGCTCCTGCTCCAAGAACTTCGGCCTGTACCGCGAGCGCACCGGTGCTGTCGTGGTCATTACGGAAACTGCTGCGCAGAGTGAAGCGGCGCAGAGCCAGGTGGTATCCACCGCGCGTGAAATGTACTCGGTACCGCCGGCGCACGGTGCTGCCCTTGTCGGCATGATTCTCGACGATGCCGCACTGCGCACCGAGTGGGATGCCGAACTCACCGAAATGCGTGACCGCATCAACGGTCTGCGGGTCGAGCTGGTCAGCAAACTGAAAGCGAAGGGTGTCGACCGTGACTTCAGTTTCATCCAGCACGAGAAGGGCATGTTCTCCTTCCTGGGCTTGAGCCCCGAGCAGGTGAAGCGCCTGATCAACGAGTTCAGCATCTACCTCGTCGGTTCCAGCCGCATCAACGTGGCCGGCATCAACAAGTCGAACATCGACTATCTGGTGAATGCTATCGCTGCAGTGCTGTAACAGGGACTGTTCGGGTGCGAGAAGAAGCCGGCCTTGTGCCGGCTTTTTTGTGGTTCTTCGCAGATTCAGGGTGGCTTTGGTGTAGGGGCTGGCGTCTGTGGGGGCACTCGAGCACCACAGCCGCCACAGCCACCACAGCATAGCCCCAGGAATCTGCGAAGAATGTTTTTTTTGCCGTTTGAGCGATACGGGCACCTAAGGCGTCCGGTACACCCAGTAGCGCCCCAGCACAAAGCCGTTCACCGCCACCAGCGGCAATGACAGCAGCTTGCCGAGCAGGACGCTGTCCAGCATCTGCACGCCCAACTCGACACAACCCAGCGTCAACAGGTAGTTGAGCAGCAGTACCGCCGCATAGCGCCACAGGCTTTTGAAGGAATGAGCAGCCTTGAACGTTACGCGCTGCTGCATGAGGTAGTTGAAGAGCAGCCCCACGCCAAAGCCCACGCTCACCGCAAGCGGATAGGCCACACCTGCCACCAGCAGCAACTGCATGGTGCCGATGTCGAGGATCGCGGTAAGCACGCCTACCACGATGTAGACCATGAACTGGCGCAGTATCACGCTAGTCGCCCTTACGCAGGCGCGACAGCACCCGGCGCGGCGTCGCCGCGATGTCGTAAGCCAGGAACGACAGGATGAACTGCAGCCCCATCAGGATCGGCAGCACGCCCAGCATTACTGTGCCGGTGGTGGCAGGCATACCGCTGCGTACCGATGCAACCCACTGCACGCTGCCGAACAGCAGGCCGAACAGCAGCAGTCCGGTGCCCAGCGGCAACTCGATCGATGCCAGTGACATGTCGCGCAGGTAGTAGTTGTAGACGATGCGCTTGCCGAAGTTGCGCAGGTGCTTGCCGAAGAACTCGCCGGCGACGGCGGAGATCTTCAGATTGCTGACTTCGTCGGCATACTTCGCGGCCATCGGGATATCCACCACCACGGCGCGTGCCAGATTCAGCCGGAACAGCATGTCCGACTCGAAGAAATAGCGTTCGCTGATCTTGTGCAGTGGCAGCCGTCGCAGCGCTTCGCGGTGAATGGCGGTATAGCCGTTGGTGGGATCGAATATATCCCAGTAGCCACTGGAGAACTTCGTCATGAACGACAGCAGCGAGTTGCCGATCAGGCGCAGCGTCGGCATCGCTTTCAGCGCGTCCACTTCGAGGAAGCGGTTGCCCTTGGTGTAATCGGCCTCGCCGTGGATGATGGGCTCTACAAAAATGCCCAGCAGCGCCGGGTCCATCTGGCCATCGCCGTCGATCTTCACCACGATGTCCATGGCGTCGGCCAGTGCTGCTGCGTAGCCAAGCTTTACCGCGCCACCGACGCCGCGATTGTGCGGATTGCGCAGCACTGTCACGCGCGAGTCCTGGCACTGCGCCTCGATCAGGTCACCGCTGCCCTGCGGACAGCAGTCGTCGACAGCATAGATCCTGCAGCATTCCGGACCGATGCCGGCGATTACCGCGAGCACGTGGTTGCTGACCTTGTAGCAGGGGATGACGACGGCGATCTTCACGCTGGTCTCCGGGTGGGGCATCTCAATACAGCTCCAGTGTCAGGTTGTCTGCGGCGACCGTGCCGCTGCCCTGGGTAAAGAGGCTGAACCCGGCAGTGACAGCCCCGGCCGGCACCGCGATGGCCTCCTGATAATCCAGGGGCTGCGCTGCGCAGTGCATGAAGCGCCAGGTATGGACGCCGTTGTTCCATGCCAGATTCAGCACGATGGTAGCCGCAGGATCGCTGCAAGTGAAACGTCCTGATACGCGCAGCGCTTTGCTGGTGCCGGCAGACAGCTCGTGCAGCAGCTGTGGTTGCGTGCCCAGGGCACTGTTGTCCTGCCACACGGGGCGATATTGCAGTCCCGGTTGCGATAGCGCCGAAAGCACAACACCGTTGCTTTCCAGCAAGGGCAATCCGTACCGGCTGAGCCAGGACCGCAAGATGTCGTTGCCGCTGGAGGGGATTGCGACCTGCTGCAGGTTCCACACCACATGCGTTATGCCTTCATCGCGCAGGGCCTGCTCCAGCGCTGCACTGCTCACGACACTGGCGGCACGGTCGCGCCGCTGCGGTGCATACCACATGGGGTACCAGGGTTCCCCGTGCAGCACGGCGCCAAAGGGGCGCTCCGGCTGGTACAGCACCGTACTGCCGGGTGCCGTGGCGCTGACATGGGTACTCATGGCCTTTTCCGGCAGGTACTCCAGCGTAGCCGTGTCGCGGCCGGCCGGCGTATAGACCTGCCCTGGTGGAATGGCCATCAGGTAGGAAATGCCCGGATAAAACCACAGATTCAAGCCGAGACAGCAGAGCATGGCGGTGCAGGCCACTGCACGCTGCCAGCGTCGTTGCTGCACAGTGTCCATCAGCAGTGGTGCCATGGCCAGCACTGCCAGGGGCATTACGGGAAGCAGGTAGCGCCAGTACTGCGTGCTGCTGAACATGACGAGACCAAAGCCGAACAGGGGCAGGCCGATGATCCAGGCCTGGCGCCATGGCAGATGTCGCAGCAACAGCACAAAGCCCAACGGCAGCAGGAACAGGTACTGGAAGCCGGCCACAAAGTCGCGCGACTCGTAATGGCTGGACGTGGCAAAAAACACGGCCCAGTAGCTGGCAAGCGAGAAGCCGTGCGTCCAGCGGCCGTCGCTGAAGTTCACCGGATCGTTGTAGGGCGACAGGAATATGCCGTTGTAGAGCGGGAACAGCGGATTCCCTGTCACCAGCCAGGCCATGAGGTAGGAATGCAGTGCCACCCAGGTACAGGCCAGCACGAAGCCCGCCACCACCCAGCGACTGCGCAGGCTGTGCTGGCGCCAGTCGGAAACGCGCAAGGGCCACAGTTGCCCCAGCGACGGTGCCAACAGCAGCAGGCCCAGCACTGCTCCGGGCAGTTTGGTGGCGCAGACGAGTGCTGCAACTGCCACCAGTCCAAGACACTGTTCGCTGTACCACGAGCTCCTGGCGTCGAGCAGAAAGCGCACGCCGGCTGCGGCCAGCAGTGCCATGAACAGTTCGGTTTGCAGGGTGATCAGCAGGTTGCCCACCAGTGGGGTGCTGGCAAACAAGGCAAGCAGCAGCAGGCGATACTGCGGTTGCAGCGCCCAGTAGCCAAGGATGCACCAGAGTTGGCGCAGCAGCAGGGCATAGAGGCAAAAATCCAGTGCACCGCGGCCATCGCGGCCCGCAGCCAGCGAAATGATCGCGTGCACCAGGTCCAGCGCAAAGGGCGCCACCGCCCAGATCTGGCTCCGCACATCGAAGCTGTACTCGTGCCGCCACGCAAGCTCGGTCCACAGACGCAGATGCACGGCGTTGTCGTCCCCTGAGATGGTGGGGAACAGTGCGTAGCGCGCCACGGCGCCCAGCACCAACAGCAGCAGTACACAGGGGATGTAGGGAACACGGTTCAGCAGGTTGCGGCTACTGTCCAACCAGGCGACCAGCGGCTGCAGCAAGGCCTCGCGCTGCGTTGGTTGTAACAGCAGTGACAGCGGCAGTATCTGCGCCACCAGATACAGTGCGCTGTAGTTCAGGGGAAAGTGAATCAAGGCGCCGAACAAGGCCAGCTGCAAAGCCAGTCCCAGCAGCAAAGGGAGAGTGTGGTTACTGGTCTGACTGGCGGGAAACGCCAGCAACAACAGGCAGCGGCCCACACACCAGCAAGA
>JBIIWP010000095.1:0-12770 GCA_044338855.1 Pseudohongiellaceae bacterium
CCAGACTCGGCAGCCAGCCGATGCCCTGCATGAGGTAGAGAGCGCCTGCCGCCAGCAGCAATACGCGCGACTGGGCAGGGCGAAGGAGCTGCAGCACGGCGGCCAGACCCAGGGTTCCACCGAGCCACCACTGCAGATCGAGCCGCAGCGCGGGCGTCCAGTACGAGGGCAGCAGCCAGCTGCCGCCGCTGCAGTAATACCACAGCAGCACGCACGAAATAACCAGCAAGCCTGGCAGCAGTGCCCGGGATGCGGCTGTAGCGATGTTCATGCCTCGTGTAATCCCTGTCGGCCAGACCGGCGTCAGGATATTCACATCAGCCAGCAAGGTCCATTTTTATGTCGCAGCCGCGCTTGTCTCCCAGGCTCAGAACTCGAGGTTCAGGCTGAGTCCATAGCGTTGTGGCTCGCCCAGCTGCGTGTAGCCCTTGGCGGTATAGCCATCGCGCGGATCGTTGCCGAAGTAGAAGCCGCGTACCTGATAGTCGTCTTCCAGCAGGTTGCGTCCCCACAGGCGCAGGGTTGCCTGCTGCCACTGCCAGTTGAGGCTGGCGTTGAGCAAGGTGGAGGCATCGGAGCGCTCGGCATGGCTGTCGGAGAAATAGAAACCGTCCGCGCCCTGCACGTTGAGGTTCAGCGTCAGGTCCGGCAGCAGGTAGAAGTTGCTGCCCAGGGTGTACTGGTAGTCGGGCGCATGCGCCTGCTGGCGGCCGTCGAGGTTGTCACCGGCAGAATTCACGAAGTCCGCGTACTCGCTGTCGAGCAGGCCCAGGTTGCCGTACACCGTGACGCGCTGGTTGGACACCCACTGGGCGCTGAGTTCCAGTCCGCGATTGAAACCGGCGGCGGCGTTGCCGGTGTACTGGATGAACTCGGCGCTGCCGTCGGCGCGCATGCGCACGGTGGAGCTGTTGATCTGTACGTCGTCGCGATCCATGTGGAACACGGCCAGTTGCGTCTGCAACTGCTCGTGGAACAGCGTGCCCTTGAAGCCAGCCTCGTAGTTCCACAACAGCTCGGCGTCGAAGGGGCGCAGGTCGGCATCGAGCGAGCCGTCCGTGTTGAAGCCGCCGGTCTTGTAGCCGCGCGACACGCTGGTGTACAGCAGTGCAGAGCTGCCGGTGTGGAAATTCAGGGCAATGCGGCCACCGGTCAGCACATCGTCGGGGTAGGCCGCGAGCAGGTCGCTGTCACGATAGGACGCGATAACGTTTTCCACGCGCAGTCCGGCGTCCAGCGAAAAGCTGTTGCCGAGAGTCGTGGTGCTGTCGCCATAGAGGGCGGTGCGCGCAATATCGAAACTGCTGGTAAAGGGGCCTGGCAGGTAGGTGTAGCGCCGTTCCAGATCCACCTGCTGGTCCAGGGTATAGAGCCCGGTGATCCAGCTGGTGCGGCCACCGAAGAGCCCGCCGTTCTCGTTGGACAGCAGGCGCACTTCGGCACTGCGCGTATTGTGGTCGCGCAGGTAATGGTCGGTGGACGCATAGCCATCCGGATGGAAGCCGGCGAAGGTCCAGTCCTCGTCATAGCCGTAGCCGATATCGGAGTCGGCCAGGCCCACCAGCAGTTCCAGCTTGAACTGTTCGAAGCGGGCAGCGTCGAGGCGGAAGCTGGCCAGCGTGCTTTGCTGGCGGTCGAAGCCGGGTTCGTCGCTCAGGGTCTCGCGATTATTGTCGAGCGAGAAGGCATCGTAGCCGTTGTCGATGTCGATGCGGGCCAGCGTGAACTCGCTGCTCATGTCATCGGTCAGCTGCCACTGCAACTTGCCACGCAGCAGATCTTCGCGACGTTCGTTGGTGTTGCGGTCCAGAGTACGGTTGTGGATGAAGCCGTCGCTTGCCAGCGTCTGCACGCTGAGGCGCCCCAGCAGGGTGTCAGACAGCGGCCCGGTGGCATAGCCGGCGATGCCGGTGCCGCCGTAGTTTTCGCCCTGCAACTGCAGGCCGAAGCCAGGCGTGGCAGAGGCTGCCTTGCTCTGTACGTTGATGAGACCGGCCAGCGCGTTGGAACCGTAGCGCGTGCCCTGCGGACCCATGAGGATTTCCACCTGCTCCACGTCATACAGCAGCGCAGCGCCGCCGATGCCGGAAAAATCCACACCGTCCAGCAGCAGGCCGACGGAAGGATTCAGCGGAGCGCCGTACTGCGCGCGTTCGCCGATGCCGCGGATCTGGATGAAGCGCGCGCGCGAGGCACCTGCCGCGAGGTTCACGTTGGGAGCGTTGCGCAGCACGTCTTCGAGGTGCAGGGCATTCTTTTCGGCGATGAGCTGTGCATCCAGCACACTGATGCTGGCGGCTATATTGTCGACGGAGGCGCGCCGGAAATCGGCGCTGACGACGATCTCCTCGATAGGGGTACTGGTTTGCGCGAGCAGGTCGGCAGCCACCAGCGTCACGGCGCAGGCAAGCAGCGCGCGCGCAAGGGGCTGGCACTGGCGCTTGACGGGGATATCACTGGAGCGATTGTAGAGACTGTGTCGGTTCATACCTTTCATCCGTAGTACTGCACTGGTGGTTTGAGGTCACAACACAGTTAGTACAGCGGGGGAAACGCAGAACCGCAGGCTGCCCGGGAGGCGGCTGGAGCGGTCAAGAGCCTATTCCTACGCCAGTATTAACTGGTTCAGGTTCAAAGGGTTTGATCTCAGGCCTGATCTTGCGACCGGGCCACCCCTTAGGACGGGCGGCACTGTACCATCAAGCCCGCGCGAGGGACAAGCCGCAGGCTTTCGGCTGCAGGCCTTGTGGCTTACACTGCCACGTAAATCGAGAGGGGTTCCATCATGTCCTACCGCAGTCCCAAAACCGAGAAAGCCGCCCGCATGGATGCCGAGGGCGACTATGACCAGTCACTTATCCTGTTGTCGAAAGCCGCGCAGGAAGGCGATCTCTTCGCCAGAACCCAACTGGGCAAGCGGCTGCTGGTGGGCGATCGCGCACCGCACTTCCAGCGTGACGGTGCCACCATGTTGCTGCAGGCGGCGGAGGCTGGTCATGCCGAGGCGGTGGCAGCGATAGCGATATTGCAGTGTCTCGGCGTGCAGCAGCGCCAGAGTTGGCAGGATGGGCTCAATACTCTGGTCCATGCCGCGCAACTGCGCTGGATGCCGGCGCGCGACCAGTTGCTGTTACTCACCCCACTGGAGCTGCCCGGCGATCCGCAGCAGCATGTCGACAATGACGACGCCGCGTTCTGGCAAGGCATCGGCAAGAGCATCGATGTGAACCAGTGGTTCCAGGCACCCAAGGGCGCCGTGCTGTGCGACTCCCCTCTGGTGGTGTCGTTCCCCGAATTCCTGCCACCCAAACTTTGCCAGATGTACATGGTGCTGTCGGGCATGCGCCTGCGCGCGGCGTTCGATCCCGATCCGGCGAAGATGCGCAACAGCAACGCTGAAGTATCCACCTACGGCATCGCGCAGTTCGGCCTGATGGACAACGACTTCATGCATTTCCTCATTCAGGAACGCATGAGCAAGGCCTGCGGCATCCCGCGCTCGCACATGGAAGGGTTCTCGGTACTGTTCTACCGGCCGGGCGAAGCATTCAGTGCGCACGTTGACTATTTTGATTCGCAGCAGCTTGCAGGGCGACGGGAAATGGAGGAACACGGCCAGCGCAGCCTCACCTTCCTCGTCTATCTCAACGACGACTACGAAGGTGGCGAGACGGAGTTCCCCGAACTGGGCATCAAGCACAAGGGCAAGGCCGGCGAAGCGCTGTACTTCGTCAACGCCGACCGCGATGGCAAGGGCGATCCGCGCACACGTCATGCCGGGCTGCCGACGCAAAGCGGCAACAAGTGGGTACTGTCACAGTATTTCCGGGACCGTCCGCTGCCCTTTCTGTCCTGATGAAGCCTGGCCTGAACAGGCGTGACGTGATCAGGCCGGCTTCACGCCATTATCACCTGGCGCGTTCGACGCGAATGGAGCCACTGAGGCGTGGCGTCGACAGGCGGTAGCTGCTGCCGATGCCCTCCTGGTCGATCACAACCTCGTCGCCCTCCCGGAGCAGCAGGTTGCGCGGATAGGTCTGGCGCCAGACCTGGCCAGTGGACAAGGTGACGATCCAGAGGTTGTTGCGCTTCTCCAGCGCCGTGATGCTGTCGTGCAGGCGATCCTGGCCACTGCCATCGGTGCTGAGGCTTGCGGCACTTTGGTCCTGACCGAAAGTGCGAATGCGATCCAGCAGGGAACGCTCATTGCCCGGCGCGCCCGCAGTAGCTGGGACAGCAGTCTCGGCTGCCATCGGCGCCGGTGCGGCGACGGGTGCGGCGGGTATGATCGCAGCAGCGCCGGGAGTCGCTTCTGCCTGGGCTGCCGTAGCGGCTTCGAGAGTATCTTCCAGACACGCTATGCGTTGTCCACGATCCTCGAAGCGCGCACACGCGAGAAAAGCACTGTCTTGCGCCAGGGCCTGCGTGACAAGACCAGAACTGCCCATGACGATACTGCCCAACAGGCAGTACTTGAGGACAGGATGACAAGAAAGGGCAGAGTGACGCGAAGCTGGCATGGTCGGTTTTCCTGCGATGGAGTGGCTCTGATTCGACTATGCCAAAGGTAAAGCAGCGCAGGCACAATGACAATGCGGAGCCTGCTGACATACACTCGTTTCATGGGGGACAGCAGCAGATGAACAACAGCAACAAGGTACTGCAAGAGGCCGCAGGTTTCGACGCGGCGGGCAATCATGACGAAGCGGTCAACACGCTGGCGCGTGCCACCCAGAGCGGTGATCTCGTCGCGATGACGGCGTTGGGCAAACGCCTGCTGGTCGGTGATCGGGCACCCTATCTGCCGCGGGAAGGCGCCGGCATGGTGTTGGAAGCGGCCGGCAAGGGCGTGCCCGAAGCCATCGCGCAAGTGGCCGTGTTCCAGTGCACCGGCATCTACCAACCCAAGAACTGGCAGCACAGCATTGCCACCCTGACCGTCGCGGCGCGCAGTGGCTGGATGCCGGCGCGCCAGCAACTGTTGTTGTTGCATGGACGTACGCTCGAGGAATGTGAGCAGGCTCGGCAAACTGGTGAAGACAGTTTCTGGCAGCAACTGGGACAGACCCTGGAACTTCAGTCCTGGCTGTCACCCGCGTCCGGTGCCGTACTCAACGATGCACCATTGGTGCGACATTTCACTGACTTCCTCCCGCTGCCGATCTGCCGTTTGCTCATCCACCAGTCGTCCACGCGCTTGCAACCGGCGCTGGTCTACGATCCCGTCAACAAGCGCAACATCCGCTACAAGACACGCACCAATTCAATTGCGCAGTTCAACCTGGTGGAAAACGACATCGTGCATTTCCTGCTGCAGGAAAAGATGAGCGCTGCCTGCGGTATCCCGATGATCCAGATGGAAGCCACGGCCATCCTCAACTACCAACCGGGCGAGGAAATCTCCAACCACTTCGACTTTGTTGATCCCGAGCTGCCCAACTACGACCAGGAAATCGCCGAGAACGGTCAGCGCGTGATTACCTTCCTGATCTACCTCAATGATGATTACACCGGTGGCGAAACGGCTTTTCCGAAACTCGGCATCGAGCACAAGGGCAGGGCAGGTGAAGGGCTGTACTTCGTCAACGCACTGCCCGATGGTGCGCCGGATCTGCGGACACTGCACGCCGGCAAACCGCCGCTCACGGGCGAGAAGTGGATCGTCTCCCAGTTCATCCGTAATCGTCCCGTCAAATACATCCTCGAATGATCCCCCGCAAACGATTTAGGGTCAGGTAGATAACCTGACCCCAATTTGTCGGGCATAAAAAAACAGCCGGCTTGCGCCGGCTGTTTTGTGTTGCGGGGTACTGCAGTAAGACTTAGAAGCTTGCCTTCACACCAACGTACCAGCGACGGCCAAGCAGGTCGTACAGACCCGCGTTGGTGACATCGCTGTCGGTGTCGCCACCACCGGCTCCCAGCGGGTTGCTCTGGGTAAGTTCCGGATCCACTTCAAACAGGTTGTCTACACCGAAGCGGAACGTGTACTTGTCCCAGTTATAGCTGCCGTTGAAGTTGAACATGTCGTAAGCACCCGGACCCTGGATAGTGGTCGCCGGTACCAGCGCAGCTGCAGCGGACTTGGCGTCGGACATGTGACGCCAGGTCAGGCCCAGATTCACGTTTTCCCATGCATAACCGAAGCGCGTGAAGGTCTGGAAGTCGAACAAACCGCCCTGGTCGAGCGAACCCGTGGCATCGACGATACGGCCACCCGGAGCCAACTGGTACTCAAAGTTGTCCAGGTAGTTGATGGTCGAGTTGACGCTGAACATGCCGGGGCCGATGTCCTTGGACCAGCTGACCGTGGTGTCGATACCGCGGGTCTGGAGCATGCCGAGGTTGTCGAACGGCGTATCCACTTCTTCGCGATCGCCCGTTACCGGGTTGCGGCGAATGCCTTTGCACCAGGAGTTATTGCGGTCGTAGGTGGGGTTGCTTACACCGTCGGAGTTGAAGCAGTTGTCGTAGGCGGTAGCAACGTTGAGCGGGTTGATGGCATCGGTGATTTCGATGTCATAGGCGTCAACGGTGATGTTCAGGTTTTCCAGGCCGAAGGGCTCGGAGATTACCGCACCGAGGGTGAAGGTCTTGCCAATTTCAGGACCAACGTTCGGATTGCCCTGACGCAGCGCGATCTCCAGCGGGAAGAACGGCGGGTTCTGGCGGTGGAAGCCGCTGGGACCCGGGATGCCGGTGATGGAGAAGGTCTGCGTATCGAACTGCGAGGTGTTGTTGCCGATGATGGCGCGGCAAAGGTTCTGTACCTTGGTGCGGTTCGGGTTGCTGGCCACGTTACCCCAGGGAGCAAGTGTGGTCACCGCGCAGGGATCCTGCTGCGGGAACGGTACGACTTCCTGGGTTTGGGCAGTGTACAGCTCGGCAATGTTGGGCGCGCGTGTGGCCTGCTGGTAGCCGCCGCGGATCGTCACGATATCGGAAGCACCCCAGGTGAACATCGCCTTGTAGGTATCCTGGCCGCCAGCGGTGTTGAAGTCGGAGTAGCGATAGCCGAGTTCGAGGTCGATGTTGCGTACGAAGGGGATGTCCGTCTCACCGATCACCGGTACCAGCAACTCGCCGTAGAATTCACGGACACTGATCTTGCCGCCAGTGGGAGCAGAGGCGAACACACCAATCGGGTTGTCACGCAGCTGCCCGCTGGGGTTGCCAGGCATGAAGGTGTAACCATTGCCGCGATAGGAGGCACCAGCAGCAAAGCGCACTTCGCCGGCAGGCAAGTCGATCAGACCACCCTGAAGGTTGGCTTCGAGGATTTCCTGGCTCAGGTTGCTGCGGTTGATGAGGCGGGTGTCGATGCTGTTAAGGCAATTCTGGGAAGGTGTGAAATCCTGGAAGACGGGCAGGCCGGTCGTACACTCCAAAACGTAACCGCGGCCACCATCAGGACGCGTGACGCGACCACGGCCGAAGTTGGCGCCGTATACCATGTCCTGATAGCGCTGCAGCGACGGCAGGCGGAAGTTCTCGGCCACGATGCGGGTATCACCGCGGGAGCCGTACGCTTCCCAGGTCCAGTCGCCATCGAACAGTTCACCTTTCAGGCCGGCCATCATCTGCCAGACATCGTTGGTGTTGACGGGTTCTACCGGGCCGTTGTATTCCAATACCTGGAACAAGGCCCAGGGCGCGGTCGGAGTGGCGCGCGAATCGAGCAGGGTGTTGAGGGCAGCGGGCAGGGCGCGGCCGTCACGCGGTACGTTGGGAGCCTGCCAGACGGTAATGGCCGGCGGAACGCCGCCGCGCTGGGTCACATCGACGCGCGTGTAGTTGGCTTGTGCAAACGCCGAGATGTTGTCCGCGAGGTCATAGGTGCCGCGCATGAATACGGAATGACGCTCCAGCGGCGTGCTGAGGTAACCCTCGGTGCCCCACTGTTGGAGATCGCCGTTGGCCTTCTTGACGATGCCGCTGTAGACACCGCATTGCTCGGTGCCGAAGCAGTTCAGCGGGCCCTTATAGCCATGGCCACCACGGTTATCGATAAAGGGCGTGCCGTCTTCGTTGAAGCGTACCTCAGTCGAGGGACCAACCGAGCCAGCCGCCAAACCGGGGAATATGGCGTTCATGGCCGCCTGGGTGGGAAGGTTGCCTGCCGTGGGGAAGAATGAGCGTGGCATCACGAAGCCGCCGCTATTGTTCCTGGGATCGCTCCAGCCATTGATGAAGAAGTCGCGATCCCGTTGGAGGGCCGGGTTACGCTTCATCCAGTCGAGACCGATCATGATGTTGCCGTTGCCGTCGGCGGAGTTCATGCCGAGCAAGGTGCTGAAACGGTTCTCGGCGGCGTCACCATCGAAGGTTTCACCGGTCTGGAAATCCATCTCGATGCCTTCGAAGTCACTCTTCAGGATGAAGTTGACAACGCCGGCCATGGCGTCAGGACCGTACACGGCGGAAGCGCCGCCGGTGATGACCTCAACGTTGGCAATTGCAGAAGCCGGGATGGTGTTGACGTCGACGATCAGTGCAGCGTTCGAAGGCTGTGCACGACGGCCATCGATCAGGATCAGGTTACGGTTGGCGCCAAGACCGCGCAGGTTCAAGGTAGCGGCACCCGGAGTGCTGGTTGCACTGTTCTGGATGCTGTTGGAGAACTGGGTTGCACCAGGAACGAACTGCGGCAGCTGGTTCAGGACTGATTCGATGGAGCCAGTGGAAGAATTCTCGAAGGCCTCGCCACCTACTGTGGTGATCGGGCTGGGAGCACTGAGGTCGCGACGGACGATACGTGAGCCGGTTACCGTGATTTCTTCCAGTTCTTCTGCAGCAAAGGCTGCATTCTGGGAGGTGCCGGCGAGCATGGCGGTTATCGCGGAAACCACCAGACCAAGGTGTTTCTTCCGCAAGGAACGGAATTGCTTCATATGTTTTCCCCTATGAAAACTGATGTATTTATAGCCCGGTAATGACTGCACTGAATCCGGGCGGGCAGAACATAGCAATCTGCCATGGTCATGAAAAGGGAAAACCGCCTTTTGTGAAGAAAAAAGCAAAAATCTCCAATATTCCGACTCATGGGTCAGTTATTTTGACATATCAGGGAGCCTGAAACGTCCAGGCTGACAAGTTAAACCATTGTTATGTAATTGCTTTGTGAATCGCCCGGAAAAAGGGTGTGCCCCCGCGCCGCTTCCGGGCAGACCGGATAATTTGCGGCAAATAAGATTGCGCGCTGCCGTCAGTCTGGCGGCGAGCGTTGCCAGACAGCGTCAGCTTTGTGTGTGAGTGACGGGCAGCAGGGCCTGCTGCAGGCGCTGCTGTGGCGTGCCCCGGACTGCGGTTACGGCAAGCTCGAGCTGCTGCAATTTGTCGAGATAGCGCTGGTAAAGCTGCCCACGTGCGAACGGATGTTCACGCAGCGGGTCGCTTTCCCAGGGAATGTTGTGGTCGCAGAGCAGATAGTGACGCGGCGCCTGCTGCAGTGATGTGTTGAACAAATCCAGCAGCGCGGGATCGCAGCCGCCATACTTCACTTCACTCCAGATGACGATCACCAGCAGGTCCGTGTCGCAGACCAGCCATGGCGGTTCCTGCGCCAGTGCCGCCTGCTCGCGCTGGATCTGCAGTCGCGCGATTTCCAGCAGGTCGCCTGATTGGTAAGCCGTGCCGGGTTGGCGTGCGTAGAGGCTGGTTAGATAGTCACGCGACGCTTCCGTCACCAGGGGGGCGCCGAGTTGCAGGCTGAGGTCCCGCGCCAGCGTGGTCTTGCCGGAGGACTCGGGGCCAGTGGTGACGAGGATGCGGGTGGTCATGGCGGCAGTGCGGTTTGGACAGGGTGGGGAGTATACCTGCACTCCCGGTGCCTGCCCCGCTGCGGGTTGCCGCAGCAGCACTTTTAGCGCATCGTGACGGCCGCTGCGGAATCAGCGGACTGATGCTTTCCGTAATATTCAATACACGATACCCCGGGGGTTACATGCTTCAGAAAAAAGTGATGGTGCTGGCACTGGCAGCGATTGCTTGCGCTGATGCTGCCGTGGCGGTTGACGCCGCAGCAGGCAAGAGTTTCTTCGGCCAGCAGTGTGCCTTGTGCCACAGCGCCGCACCGGGCGACAACGGTGGTGCCCAGGGTCCGCTGTTGCACGGCGTGCTGGGTCGCGCGGCCGCCACCGGCAATTTCAATTATTCAGCAGCCCTGCAGGCATCAGGCCTGACCTGGGATGCCACCACGCTGGACCGCTTCCTCGCGGCGCCGACCGATGTCGTCCCCGGCTCGTCCAT
Organism: Pseudohongiellaceae bacterium; assembly: GCA_044338855.1. Lineage (GTDB taxonomy): Bacteria > Pseudomonadota > Gammaproteobacteria > Pseudomonadales > Pseudohongiellaceae > CAILUG01. The sequence goes on from JBIIWP010000095.1 coordinate 10,249, forward strand.
GGTGATCCCCATCCAGAATTCCGCCGACCGTGAAAACGTCATTGCTTATTTTGAGGCGCTGGCCGACGGCAGTTATGCCGACGCCGCGCCGCGCGGCGGCTTCGGTGGCTTTGGTGGCGGCAACATGCCGGTGCCTGATCAAAGCAATGCCGACTGGAGAAACGACAAGCCCGGCCGCGTCCACCGCATTGACCTCGCCAATCTGCCCAAGGCCTACGAAACCGAAAGTGCAATGAATTTCCCGCGCGTGGTGGAGCGTCCCGCGGGTGCCGAGCTGGCCGTGCCCGCAGGCTTCAAGGTGGAAACGTTCGCCGAAGGCCTCGAAGCGCCGCGTGCCATGATCACTGCCGCCAATGGTGACATCCTGCTGGTCGAGACGCAGAGCGGCCGTATCAAGGTTCTGCGCCCCAGCGCCGATGGCAGCAAGGCCGAGACCATCAGTGTGTTCGCCCAGGGTATGGTGCAGCCGCTGGGCATGGCCTTCTATCCGTCCGTCGATGCGCCCCAGTGGCTGTATGTGGCCGAAATGAACCGTGTGGTGCGTTATCCCTACAGCATCGGTGATACGGCGGCCAGCGCGCTGCCTGAAGTGGTGGTGCCGCAGCTGTCTCCCGTGGGTGGTGGCCATTACACGCGTGACCTTGCGTTCTCGCGTGACGGCACCTTGCTGTACGTGTCCGTAGGCTCACAGTCCAACGTGGCCGACACGGTGGAAATCCTGCCGAAGAAAACCCCGGCAGAAATTGCCGCATGGGATTCCGAAAAAGGCCTTGGTGCCGCCTGGGGCCAGGAAGAGAACCGCGCCAGCGTGATGGTGTTCGAGGTGGACAATGAAGCCGCTACCGGTCGCCTGTTTGCCACCGGTATCCGCAACTGCGTCGGTCTTACCGTGCAGCCGCAGACCGGCGACGTGTGGTGCTCCACCAACGAACGTGACCAGCTCGGTGACGACCTCGTGCCCGACTACTCCACGCGCGTGCCGGAAGGCAGCTTCTTCGGCTGGCCCTGGTATTACATGGGTGACAACGAAGATCCGCGCCACGCCGGCGCGCGTCCCGACCTCGTCGGCAAGATCCGCCAGCCGGACGTGCCCTACACCGCGCATTCCGCAGCGGTAGACCTGGAGTTCTATCCGGAACAGCCGGGCGGCAGCTCGGCGTTCCCGGCTGAGTACGCCGGCCAGGGCTTCGCGGTATTGCACGGCTCCTGGAACCGCGCCCACCGCACCGGTCACAAGGTTGTACAGGTACCCATCGTCAACGGCGAACCCACCGGCGAGTACATCGACTTCCTCACCGGCTTCATCGCCGAGGACGGCAGCGTGTGGGGACGTCCGGTCGCCATCAACGTAGCAAAAGATGGCTCGCTGCTGCTGAGCGACGACGGCGCCAACATCGTCTACCGCATCTCCCGCCTGTAGGGGCGGGCCCCCGCGCCCGCCCGCACGATCCCGCTGCGGGCTGCGCTCCAGGAAAAAGGGCGAACCCATGTTCGCCCTTTCTTTTCAGCAGTCCCGCAGACTAATCGTCCCAAAAATGAGCACTGTCGTTTTGGACTTCCCGCCTTCGGGACCTGCGACGGTGCGCACAGGTCTCAAAGCGAAGAGGCCCGAGGCCACCCCTCCGCGAGAAAATCACTGCTTCCCGAAGAACCACCCGCTGGCAATTGCCGCACCTTCGGCCAGCGCCTTCAGCTTCATCCACGCCACCTTCGGATCGATCGCCGCCTGGCCCACGTGGATGGAAAAGCCGCAATCAGTCGCGGCCATCACGCGCTCCGGACCCACGAGATCGGCATAGCGCTTGATGCGCTGCGCGATCAACAGGGGATGCTCCACGTAGTTGCTTTGCACTTCGATCACGCCGGGGCAAAGGATCTTGTCCTGCGGCAGTTTGTAGCTTTCGAAGATCGCGTACTCGTGCGCGTGACGCGGGTTCGCGGCTTCAAACAGCAGTGTCTGTGGTTTGGCCTGCATCACGATGTCTATGATGTCGGTAAACGGTACGTCGCAGTGGTGCGGGCCGCCGTAGTTGCCCCAGCACAGGTGCATGCGCAATTGCTCGGCCGGGATATTGGCCACGGCATGGTTCAGCGCTTCGATGTGCAGTGCTGCGCGCTTCTTGAAGTCGTCCAGCGTCACGCCGGTGGAATTGAGATGGCGGCCCATGGCAAGGTCGGGGCAGTCGATCTGCAGGGTGGCGCCACTGGCAGCGATGGCCTCGTATTCGGTTTTCATGGCGTCAGCGATGGCGAATACATATTCCTCGTGGGTGGGGTAGTACTCGTTCTTGAAGAAGATCGAGGTGACACCGGGCGAGGCCGAGCTGAAGAACACGCGGCTCATGTCGCCGCCATTGGCTTCCTGCATGTTGCGGATATCGGTGTATACATCATCGGTGTTCTTGATGCTGATGGGTCCCTTGCAACCCGGGGCATGGCGATGCTGGCGCGAGGGATCCTCGCCGATGCGCTTGGCAAGATTGGGAAAGTCGACGAGATCATCGAACACATAGCTGTTCTCA
>JBIIWP010000107.1:0-10898 GCA_044338855.1 Pseudohongiellaceae bacterium
GTTCTCACTGCCGCCGAAGCCGTTCAGGCGATCCTTGATGTAGGTGGCGTAACTGGGCTTGCTGAGCTCACCATCATTAACGAGGTCCACCCCGCATTCCCGCTGTTTCTTCACCACGTCGATGACAGCCTCGTGTACACGCCCGGCCAGTGCCTTCTCGTCCACTGGCACGCCGTCTTCCTTCGCGAACATGATCTGCATGAGCTCCTTCTCGCGCGGCAGGCTGCCAACGTGGGAAGTCAGGAAGTGGTCGGTACTTCTCGGCATTGCGGTGTCCTCTTGTTTTGATGGAGGGGAATTACTGTGGCTGGCCTTCAGTATCGAGTTCTACTACCGGGTAGCCCAGGGCCTGTACCGACTCGAACACGGCGGCCTTGTCGCCTACCACCAGAATGATCATGTCTTCCAGCGGCAGGTGCTGCTGCGCGAGTTCTGCCACACGCTCGGGCGTCAGACCGTTGATCAGTACCTGCTGCGTGCGCACAAAGTCGCGTGACAGGTCGTAGGTGCTGATCTGTTGCAGCAGGCTGGCTTTCTGGCCCGGCGTCTCATAGTCCAGCGCTTCGCTCTGGCCGATGGCATCCTTGGTGAACTGCAGTTCCTCCAGGGTGATGCCGGTGTCGCGGTAGGCGCGGATTTCGTCGACGAACTGCACCACGGAATCGGCGGTGGCGCTTTGCAACACGCTGGCCGAGGCAGTAAAGGGGCCGGGCAACTTGCCGGCACTGAAGCTGCTGCGGGCGCCGTAGGTGTAGCCTTTTTCTTCACGCAGGTTGATGTTGATGCGGCTGTTGAAGGCGCCGCCCAGCACATAGTTCATCAGGTAGCGCTCGAAGTACTCGCCCACCGGATCGTAGGTGAGATCGCCCATGTAGCCGAGGCGGATCTCGCTCTGTGCGGCGCCGGGTTTGTCGACGAAATACAGGGTGCCGCCGGCGAGCTCCGGCATGGCGGGCTGCTCGCGCAGGCTGAGACCGGTGGCAGGCAGGTTCTGCAGGAAGCCGAGCTTGCCGCTGATTTCCTCCTGACCCAGCTCGCCTACGAGGATTACCTGCAGCTTGTCGGCCGAGAGGCTCTGCTGGCTGTAGCTGCGGATGTCGTCCAGTGTCAGTGCTTCCAGTGCCGTGATGTCGCCAGCGAAGGGCGTAGCGAAGGCATGCTCTTCGCCGTAGACCAGTTGCTGCCACAGATTGCCGGCGATCGTAGCCGGTTGCTGCATGTCGGCCTGGATGCTTTCGATCTGCTGCTGGCGCAGGCGCTGCAGGTCTTCCTCGGTGAAGGTGGAGCGGAACAGGCGCTCTTCCAGCAGTGCCAGCGTGGCATCGACGTTGCGCAGCAGGCTGGACATGCGAATCGTGAAGCTCTCGTTGCCGGCACCGACACTGACGTCGCTGCCGAGTTTCTGCAGCTCTTTTTCGAATTCCTCAGCGGTGTAGTTCTCGGTACCTTCATTCATCATCGCGGACGTGAGCGCGCTGATACCGTACTGGCCAGGAGCTTCGGCGAGGCGGCCGCCGTCGAACACGAGGCTCAGGCTCACGATGGGCACTTCGCTGTTGCCGGTGCCGATAAGCTCAATGTCGCCGGGCAGTGCCGCTTCAAAATATTCGGGCATGATCACCAGCGGGCTGGGGCCGGCCGTCGGTCTGATGGCGCGATCGATGGCAGAAACTGCTTCGCGCAGTTCCAGCGAGGCTTCCTCCCCCGGGCTGCGCGTGAGGCGCGGCGGGATCGCGTAGCTGTCCGGTTTGGCCTGTCCTTCAGGGTCGCCGGAGGGCACCACGCTCTGGATTACGGCGGGCTTGCCCTTCACGTAGGTGTCGAACACACGCACGATGTCGTCCTTGGTGAGGGCGCGCAGTGCGGCCAGTTCTTCTTGCACATGATTGGGGTTGCCCAGGAAGGTTTCGTAGAAGGCCAGCTGGCTCACCTTGCCGCTGACGCTGGCGAGGCTGTTGATGAGGCCGGCTTCTTGTGTGGCCTTGAATATCTGCAGGTCCTCGTCGCTGATGGACTCAGGCCCGAAGTTGTCGATCACGGCGCGCAGTTCGGTTTCGAATTGGGCCAGCGAGGTGCCGGGGAACGGCAGTACAAAGAAGGTGAGGGCGCCGCCCAGTTCCATGGTGTTGTTGAAGCCGCTGGCGTCGATGGCTTTCTGCGTCAGCACGAATTCCTTGTAGAGGAAGGATTTGCGGCCTACGCCGATGATCTCGTTGAGGGCATCGAGTGCCACGCGGTCGGGATGGCTCAGCGGCACGGTGGGCCAGGTGAACAGCAGCGCAGGAAAGCGGATGTTGCCGTCCACATAGGACACGTAGCGGTCTGCCTCCAGCACCGGGGCAGGGTAGCTGGCGGGCTCCACAGCGGGACCGGCGGGGATATCACCGAAGTATTTCACCACCATTGCCATGGCCTCGTCGGCATCGACATTGCCGCCAATCGTCAGCGTGGCATTGTTGGGGCCATACCAGCGCAAAAAGAAGCGCTTCAGGTCGTCCAGCGTGGCAGCATCGAGGTCTTCCGGGTAGCCGATGACGGGCCAGGAGTAAGGATGTTCCGGCGGGTATAGCGCGGCGTTGTTCACTTCACCAAACTTGCCATAGGGACGGTTCTCCACGTTCTGGCCGCGCTCGTTCTTCACGGTGGCGCGCTGGATCTCGAACTTTTCCTGCGTCACGGCGTCCAGCAAAAAGCCCATGCGGTCGCTTTCCAGCCACAGCATGGTTTCCAGCTGGTTGCTGGGCACGGTTTCGAAATAGTTGGTGCGGTCGTTGTTGGTGGTGCCGTTCATGGTGCCGCCGGTTTCCGACACGATCTTGAAGTGCTCGTCGTCGCCGACATGCTCGGAGCCCTGGAACATCATGTGCTCGAAGAAATGCGCGAAGCCGGAGCGCTGTGCTTCCTCGCGGGCGGAACCCACGTGGTAGGTGACATCGACGTGGACCAGCGGGTCGCTGTGGTCCTCGTGCAGGATCACGGTGAGACCGTTGTCGAGGCGGTACTTGGCGTAGGGGATGCCGACTTCACCGTCTGCCGGTGCCATTTGCTCGATGAGCGTGTAGCCGCTGGCGACATTGGCCGGGGCATCCGTGGCCATGGCAGCCGTATCGGGCGCGGGGGCCTCGCTGCAGGCGAACAGGGCTGTCGCTGCCAGGACGAGAAGGCTTTTCTTCATGAACAAGCCGGCCTTGAGCAGGTCCAGGGCGGGGAAGGTGCGCAACATGTTCTCTCTCCGTGGATGAGTCCAACAACGGGCCAGATTAAAGCACAAGGTCCAGGGACCTGCCACGAAGGGCCGGAGCACTCGAAGGTGTTGTGATCCGGGCAACTGGAGTACTATCCGGGCCTTTCATGAGGGCAACGTGTGTTTGAAGCACTGGAACAATCAGCCGTCTCCACCTGGCTCAATTCCCTGCTGTGGGGCTTTCCGGGCGCGGAAATCTTCCACATTGTCATGACCGGCGGGTTTTTCGGCGGCGTGTTGATGATGGATCTGCGCCTACTGGGCTTTCATCGCTTCCTGTCCTCCACCCAGTTGCTGCAGCACGCCATTCCCTGCCTGTGGTGGCTATTTCTCGGGGTGCTGCTGAGCGGCGCACTGCTGTTCATGTTCATGCCCGCCGAGTACTCCGGCAATCCGGCGTTTCTGCTCAAGATGGTCCTGATCCCGCTGGGCGGGCTGAATGCCCTGGTGATGCAACTGGTCCTGCTGCGCAACCAGTATGTGTGGGACAGCCATGGCCGCCCGCCGGCCGGGGTCAAGCTGTCGGCGTTACTCTCGCTGCTGATCTGGATCGGCTGCCTCGCCTGCGGCCGTCTCATTGCCTACTACTATGGTGCCTGAATGCGCAGCACTCATCTGAAGCAGGCAGCGTAGGATGGCCGTCTTGCTGATGAAGTTGCGTCTGGTGCCGGACGACGAGCTTGCCGCGATTGAAGCCTTGCTCGAGCAGCAGGGGCTCGACTACTACGCCACCAGTGCCGGCAATTTCGGTATCTCCCTGCCGGCCCTGTGGCTGGTGGACGCCAGCCGGTTCGATGAAGCGCGTACCTTGCTGGATGACTTTGCGAACCGTCGCCAGCGCGAAGCGCGTGACCTGCAGGATGCCCTGCGTGAAGCCGGGCGCGCCCGCACCATGCTCGACATGGCGCGGGAAAATCCTGGCCGCTTCCTGCTGTATCTTGCCATCGTGGTGGCGCTGGTCGCCGTCATGATCGTGCCTTTCCTCCAGTTGCATTGAAGAGGCCTTCGCCATGATCCTTGCCACCCAGCCGCTCGGCTTTCACTGGCAAACTCTCGATCCCTTCCTGTTCTGTGCTTTCCACAACGACACTTTTCCCCGTGGCAATGGCGAGCTGGGCCCGGCTGCTTCGCTGGCCGGCCGCAACCTCGGCATGGATTTCGAACTGCGTGATGGCTGGCGCATGTACCACGGCGATCGCGTTCCCGGGTTTCCCGCGCATCCGCATCGCGGCTTCGAGACCATCACCGTGGTGCGGCAGGGTCTGGTCGACCATGCGGATTCACTCGGCGCCGCCGGCCGCTATGGCGAGGGCGATGTGCAGTGGATGACAGCTGGTCGCGGCGTGCAGCACAGCGAGATGTTCCCGCTGGTGCATGAGCAGCAGGCCAATCCGTTGCTGTTGTTCCAGATATGGCTGAACCTGCCGGCGCGCAACAAGCTGGTGGATCCGCACTTTACGATGTTCTGGGCCAAGGACATTCCCGTGCAGAGCAGCAGCGATGTGCAGGGCAAGTCGACTACGGTGACTGTTATCGCCGGCACCCATGCCGGTACCGCAGCGCTGGCCCCGCCACCTGATTCGTGGGCCGGCCCGGCCGACAACCATGTTGCCGTGTGGCTCATCGAGCTGGCGCCAGGCGCACAGTGGCAGTTGCCCACGGTGCCGGCTGGCGTCAATCGCATGCTGTACTTTTACGATGGCAGCGCCCTCACGCTCGATGGCAAAGCGCTGCAGCCCCTGCACAGTGCGCGCGTGGACGAACAGGCGCTTGCCTTGCATAATCCGGCAGCAACACCTGCTCGCCTGCTGCTGCTGCAGGGCAAGCCCATCCACGAACCCGTAGCCCAGCATGGCCCGTTCGTGATGAATACCCGCGAGCAGCTGATGCAGGCTTTCAATGACTACCAACGTGACCATTTCGGTGGCTGGCCCTGGCCGCGTGCCGACCAGGTGCATGCACAGCGTGGCCGCTTTGCGCGGCATGCCGATGGCAGGGAGGAGGAGCCGTAGCGATGCTGATCTTTGGTGTGATCCTGGCAGGTGGCCGATCTTCGCGCATGGGCGAGGACAAGGCCGCACTGCAGCTGGGTGGCACGAGCTTGCTGGAACGTACGACCGCGCTGCTGCAGGATGCGGGTGCCAACCTGGTGCTGGTCAGCGGACGTCCACAGCTGACCGACGGATTCGCCGATCTCTATCCAAACTGTGGTCCGCCCGGTGCAGTGCTGAGTACGCTGCACTGGCTGCGTACTCAGCACGGGCTCGATGGTTCACTGCTGCTGTTCCTGCCGGTGGACATGCCCTTGCTGACGACAGCCGCTTTGCTGGACCTCATTGAGGCCAGCCGTTCGGTGCGTGCCTGCCATTACGAGCGGCAGGTGTTTCCCTGCACGATGAAAGCCACTGAATCCTTGTACGCACATTTGCAGCAGGAATTCCTGCTTGGCCACGAGCCAGGTGGCCGCCGCTCGATGAAGGCCATACTGGCGTGGCAGGATGCGCGCATCCTGCCGGTGGATGACGCGCTGGAGGCACAGTTCCTGAATGCCAATACGCCGGAGGACTGGGCGCAGGTGCAGAAGTTCTGGCATCAGCGTGAAAAGCATGCAAATTGATCGCGCGCATGCCTGCTCAATAGCGCAGCGTGTATTTGAACTTGATGCTGATGTCGGAGCTGGCCGAGCGGAAGGTGTTGTCCTTGTCGCGATCTTCCAGCGCGTAGTTCAGCACGATGAACCCCTCCTGGCCTGCTTCCGGTATCCATTGCAGGCGCGTGTTGATGCCCACTTCCTCGCTGACGTTGTCGTACTGCAGCAGGCTCACCCAGAACAGGGTGGAAGAAAACGCCACCTGCGAGGACAGGCTCGACAGCCGCGTGATGAAGTCGCCCTGCGGCAGCTCGATGTCGTTCCAGTCGTGATTCACTGACATCTGCAGCCAGCGTGAGGCATTCCAGTTCAGGTTCACCCCGACGTTGGTGCGGTCGCCGTCGTAGAACTCGCCCATTGCCAGATCGATACCCGCGGCAAAGCGCCGCTGGTTGCCGGTGCCCAGCTCCATCTCCACTTCGTTGAAGCGATAGTCGCCCGGCTGCACGGCCACACGCCTGCCCGGTTCCTGATACAGCGTGAATGGTTCCGTCACCACCTCGCGCAGGCGGTTGATGCCGAGGCTGGCGCTGTCGCGCGTGTTGGTCTCCAGTTCCAGCAGGGTGAGCGCCACTTCCTCACTCTGGACACCTCCGCCCAGCACGTTGATGCGTTGCACCTGCACACCGCTGAAACCGGTCTGCAGCAGGTCGCCGCCGAAGAAGTGCGTGAAGCCCAGGTCCAGCGTGTAGTCGCGGATGTTGCTGCGGTTCACGTAACCCATCGCGGGGTTGAAGTTGCGCTGCACTTCCTTGATGCCGATGCCGGTACGCAGGCCGGTGTTGTTGGGCATGCGCAGGCCGAAGCCGAAGGCCGCATCGTCGCCGTCGAGGCCCGGGGTGTCGGACTGCTGGAACCACGCGTCCCCTTCCACCTGCCGGCCGCTGGCCAGGCGCGTGTTGAGATAGCGGAAATCCATGCCGTAGAGGGTGTTGTCGCGGTTCGATGACGGGTCGCCGTGCGTGAGAATGAAGCCGAGGTTGGACTCGGACAGCACGTTGGCCGAGACACGACTGATCAGCATGGTTGACGGATCCACCGCGCCGAGCTCGCCCTGGCGGATGGCGAGAGTGCCGATGTTCCAGCGTCCCACGCGGCCGCTGATGCGACCACCGTAGTCGATGTCCACGGGTTCGCCGCGCGCACCGAGGCCCAGCTTGCGCGAGAAGTAGGGTCGCGCATTTTCCTGCGATGCGCGCGAGCCGGGCAGGTTGTTGTTGTTGCCGACGGCACCGATGCCGCCGAACTGGAAGAGGTCGGAGTCATTCAGGAAGAAGTCGCGCTTCTCCGGGAAGAACAGGTTGAAGCGTGTGAGGTTGACCTGGCGGTTGTCCACCTCGGTGGCGGAAAAGTCCGTGTTGATCGTCAGCGCTGCGTTCAGCGAGGGCGTGAGGCGATAGAAAGCATCGAGCGAGGGCTGCTGCAAGGTATTGTCCAACCCGGTCTGGTGGCGCTTCTGCTGAGTCATCGAGTAGGACGGCACGACGTCGAGTCCCACACCCTGGTTTATGCCGGACAGTCCCGCCAGCGTGCCACTGATGCTGGGGTTGTAGCTGCGGTTGTAGGACACCCAGGCCAGTTCCTCGCCCTTGCGACGCATGCCGCGGCCGAAGTTGAAGCCCCAGTCTGTACTGTTGGGGTCGAAGGGCAGCGACTTGAAGGGAATCTCGATCTCGGCGCTCCAGCCGTTGTCGTAGCGCCACGAGGCCGTGTCCCAGATGGTGGACCAGTCCGCCGAAAATGCACTGACGCTCTGGTACAGCGCATCATGGCGCACGCTGTTGAGATTGGTTTCGAAGCGGTAGCCGGTGCGTTTGGTATTGAAGGGATCAAGGATCACCACGAGACGGTCGTCGCCCCCCAGACCTACGCCGTGGCGGATTGTGGGAGCCGCAATCAGGTCGGGCTCGCGGTCATCCATGCGCGCGCCTATATACAGTGCGTCCTCGGTATAGACCACGTACACGAGGGTGGGCTCGCTGGGCTCGGTGCCGTCACCGGGACGGATCTGGTGGAAGTCGCTGATGGGTTCGGCTTGTGCCCACACGGCATCGTCGAGCTTGCCATCGATCACTGGTGCGCTGTCCACGCGCAGGGCGCGCAGCACCTTTTGCGGCGTTTCGGCTGCCTGCACAGAGGCGCTGGCCAGCAGCACGGCCAGGACCAGTTTGGAGTATGTGAAATGTATGTTGCAGCGTTGCAGCTTTGCTTGCATCGGATTTGATAAGTCTCTGTTGTAAGAGTAGTCAGGCTGCAGGAAGAAAGAACGGATTCTGCGAGTTATCTTGCGGAAGGCACAAGCCCGGCAGATGACGGATGCTGGCGGGCTGATGCCGTTGCACGCTTCAGTGCTTGCGGAAGATCAGCAGCCCGATGTCCGCTGGCAGAAAACGCAGCAGCGGTGCCAGCACCACCAGCAGTGACCACTGCATGGCGTGCAGCCACAGCGGTGCCTGACGATCCATCCGCAGACGCTCCCACAAGCCGGCACCACCGGCGAGCGTGTGCAGACTGCCCTGATACTCAGGTTGCAGCCCCTCACGGGTACACAGTTGCTGCAGATGCCGGGACTGGAAAAAGTACAGATGGGGTGAAGGAAAGCCCACTTGCCACATGCGTGCCCAGGGACCCTGTACGCCAATAGCTCGCAGTACTCCGGCAACCCGGAACAGGAATCCGCTCGCCAGTGGCAGGTTCAGTACCAGCCGCCCACCGGGCGCCAGATGACGGAAGCAGGCCTGCAGTGCCGCTGCGGGATCCGGCAGATGCTCGAACACATCATTGAATACCAGCACGTCGAAGACTTCATCCGCTGCCAGTGCATCGGGGAAAAAGCCTTCGCGCACCTGGTTGTCCTGCTGGCGCGCGTGGCTTGCCAGGCGCGGATCCGGCTCCAGTCCACTGCAATCAAAGCCGCGCGTGCGTGCCTGCTCCAGAAACCAGCCATGCGCGCAGCCGATGTCGAGCAGACGGCCGCGGCGCTCGCCACTCAGCTGTTGCAGTCGGTCGAGCACCAGACGGAAATTGCTGTAGCGCAGTGTCTGCAATGCAACACCACGCGCGGCCTCGTCCAGACTGGCCCAGGCCTGTTCGTCCAGTACCCGTGGCTGCAGGCGTGAGTGCCACAGGCCACAGGCCGCGCAGCAGGCATACTCGCCATTCCACACCAGCGCCGCGTGACAGTTGGCGCAATCGGTCCTGTCCATAAGGTTTCCCGCTTCTTGTTTCAGCATACACGCCCTGCATGTGCGGATGATCTGCCTCCGGCACACCGGGCACGAAAAAAAAGGGCCGATTGCGCGACCCTTTTGATGTACTTCCTGCATCGCTCTTGTGTTACGACAGTTCAGCCAACCGGCGACGTTCTTCGTTCATTGCCAGGTACTGCTTCTGCCATTCCGACATCTGCGAGGCGTGCTCGACCTGTACCGCAGTCACCTTGTACTCAGGACAGTTGGTGGCCCAGTCGCTGTACTCCGTAGTGATCACGTTGGCGCCGGTTTCCGGCATGTGGAAGGTGGTGTAGACCACGCCCGGCTGCATGCGCTCGCTGACTTTTGCGTGCAGCGTGGTTTCACCCTTGCGGCTCTTCAGCTTGATCAGTTCGCCATCCTTGATGCCGCGCTCGTCGGCGTCGTGCGGATGGAGTTCAAGGATGTCTTCGCTGTGCCAGATATTGTTCTCGGTACGGCGAGTCTGCGCGCCCACGTTGTACTGGCTGAGGATGCGACCCGTGGTGAGGATCAGCGGGAACTTCGGCGTGACTTTTTCTTCAGTGGGCACGAACTCGGTGACCACAAACAGACCCTTGCCGCGCACGAAGCCGTTGATGTGCATGATGGGCGTGCCGTTGGGCGCCGCATCCGTTACCGGCCACTGCATGCTGCCTTCGTTGTCGAGACGCTCGAGACTGACGCGCTTGAAGGTCGGCGTGAGGGCGGCGATTTCGTCCATGATCTCGGCAGCAGAGTTGTAATGCATGTCGTAACCCATGGCCTGGGCCACTTCCATCGGGATCTGCCATTCGTGCTTGCCGGTGGCCGGAGCCATGACGGGGCGCACGCGGCCGAGGCGGCGTTCAGCGTTCGTGAAGGTCCCGTCTTTTTCGAGGAAGGAGGTGCCGGGCAGGAACACGTGCGCGAACTTGGCAGTTTCGTTCAGGAACAGGTCCACCACCACGAGGCAGTCGAGGTTGTTCAGTGCGGCTTCGACGTGATGCGTGTTGGGGTCGGACTGGGCGATGTCTTCGCCCTGTACGAACATGCCTTTGTAGGTGCCAGCGATGGCAGCATCAAACATGTTGGGGATGCGGTGGCCGGGTTCGGGATCCTGCTCGACGCCCCAGGCCTTCTCGAACAATTCGCGCGTGGCAGGGTCGCTGACGCTGCGGTAGCCGGAATATTCGTGCGGGAAGGAGCCCATGTCGCAGGAACCCTGCACGTTGTTCTGGCCACGCAGCGGGTTGACGCCCACGCCATCGCGGCCGATGTTGCCGGTCAGCATCGCGAGGTTGGCCATGCCCATTACCATGGTGGAACCCTGGCTGTGTTCGGTGACGCCGAGACCGTAGTAGATGGACGCGTTGGGGGCGTTGGCATAGCGACGCGCTGCTTCTCGTACCTTCGCAGCATCGCCACCCAGCAGGTGGGCAGCGGCTTCCGGTGCGTTCTTCGGCTGCTTGATGAAGTTCAGCCACTTATCGAAGGCTTCCATGTCGCAACGCTCTTTCACATAGTCGAGGTCGGCAAGGCCTTCTTCGATGATGGTGTAGGCGATTGCATTGATGAGTGCCACGTTGGAGCCGGGCAGCAGCGGGATGTGGACGCTGGCCTTGATGTGTGGGCTGTCGACGAGGTCGATCTTGCGCGGATCGCATACGACGAGGTCGGCGCCGTCACGCAGGCGCTTCTTCATGCGCGATGCGAACACGGGATGCGCGTCAGTGGGGTTGGCGCCGATCAGCAACACCATGTCGGTGGCTTCCACACTGGCGAAGTCCTGGGT
>JBIIWP010000109.1:0-10697 GCA_044338855.1 Pseudohongiellaceae bacterium
GGCCGTAGCCCGTGGGCGAATGGCACACGCGCGCGCAGGTGTCGGTGTTGTTGTTGCGGAAAGCAGCGCGGATCATCTTCTGCACCGCCCATACTTCTTCGTTGGTGGTGCGCGAGGAAGTGATGCCACCGATGGACTTGCGACCGTACTTGGCCTGGATGCCCTTGAACTGGCTGGCCGTGTACTGGATGGCTTCTTCCCAGCTGACTTCCTTCCAGGTATCGGATGTGGTGGCACGGATCATCGGCTTGGTGATGCGTTCCTTGTGCGTGGCGTAGCCCCAGGCAAAACGGCCTTTGACGCAAGAGTGGCCGTCGTTGGCTTCACCGCCCTTGGCGGGAACCATGCGCACGACTTGATCGCCCTTCATTTCGGCACGGAAGGTACAGCCCACGCCACAATAGGCGCAGGTGGTTTCCACGGCGTAATCGGGCGTGCCGAGATCTATCACGGATTTTTCATTCAGCGTGGCGGTAGGGCAGGCCTGCACGCAGGCGCCGCAGCTTACGCATTCGGAATTCAGGAAGCCTTCGTCGATACCGGCGCTGACCTTGGAGCGGAAGCCGCTGCCCTGGATGGTGAGTGCAAAGGTGCCTTGCACTTCTTCACAGGCGCGCACGCAGCGCGAGCACACGATGCACTTGCTGGCTTCGAAGGTGAAGTAGGGGTTGCTCTCGTCTTTCTTGCGATCGAAGTGGTTGTCACCGTCAAAGCCATAGCGTACTTCGCGCAGGCCCACTGCGCCGGCCATGTCCTGCAGTTCGCAGTCGCCGTTGGCGGAGCAGGTGAGACAGTCGAGCGGATGATCGGAGATGTAGAGTTCCATCACGCCCTTGCGCAGCTTGGCGAGCTTGCCGTTCTGCGTGGTGACCTTGAGGCCGGCTTCCACCGGCGTGGTGCACGAGGCGGGGGTACCGCGACGGCCTTCGATTTCCACCACACAAAGGCGGCAGGAACCAAACGCTTCAATACTGTCTGTGGCGCAGAGCTTGGGAATCGTGATGCCGAGCATCCTGGCGGCGCGCATGATGCTGGTGCCCCTGGGCACGCTGACTTCATGGCCGTCGATCTGCAGCGTCACTACTTCCGTGCTGGTGCTTTCGGGCGTGCCGAAATCGGTTTCGGGCGGCGCGAGCTTGGGATCGAAGATGATCGGTTCGCCTGCGAGACGTTCGACGATGGAGTTCATTGGAAATCCCCTTTGAAATGTTTGACTGCACTCATTACCGGCATCGGCGTCAGGCCGCCCATGGCACACAGCGAGGCTGCTTCCATGGTTTCACAGAGATCCTTCAGAATGATGTGTTGACGTTCTTTCTCGGCAGCATCTTTTGCCTTGACGATGCGGTCGATGGTTTCCATGCCGCGCACCGAACCGATGCGGCAGGGCGTGCACTTGCCGCAGCTTTCCACCGAGCAGAACTCCATGGAGAAACGCGCCATCTTCGCCATGTTGACGCTGGTGTCGAATACCACCACGCCGCCATGGCCGAGCATGCCGCCGGCCTTCGCGAAGTCTTCGTAATCCAGCGGCGTGTCGAGCAATGCTTCAGGGAAGTAGGCGCCCAGCGGGCCACCTACCTGCACGGCGCGTACCGGCTTGCCGGTGAAGGTGCCGCCACCGAAATCTTCAATCAGCTGCCGCAGCGTGAGGCCGAAGGCTTTTTCCACCAGGCCACCCTGCTTGATGTTGCCACCGAGCTGGAAGGGCATGGTGCCGAGCGAACGGCCACGACCGAAGCCAGCGTAGTGCCTGGCACCTTTTTCCAGAATCACCGGCACGGAGGCCAGCGAGATAACGTTGTTCACTACCGTGGGCTTGCCGAACAGACCCTTCAGCGCCGGCAGCGGCGGCTTGGGACGGATCTGGCCACGCTTGCCTTCCAGCGATTCCAGCAAGGAGGTTTCTTCACCGCAGATATAAGCGCCGGCGCCCATGCGGATTTCCATGTCGAAGACCTTGCCGCTGCCTGCCACGTTGCTGCCGAGATAGCCGGCAGCGCGCGCATTGTCGATGGCTTCCTGCAGGATCACCTGCGTCAGCGGGTATTCGGAGCGCAGGTAGACAAAGCCTTTGGTGGCGCCCACGGCGATACCGGCGATGGTCATGCCTTCGACCAGCGACAGCGGGTCGCCTTCCATGATCATGCGGTCGGAGTAGGTGCCGGAGTCGCCTTCGTCGGCGTTGCACACGATGTATTTCTGGTCGGCTGCCGCATCGGCAACGGTCTTCCACTTGATGCCGGTGGGGAAGGCGGCGCCGCCGCGACCACGCAGGCCGCTGTCCAGCACTTCCTTCACGACTTCCGGGGCTGACATCTTCAGTGCGTTGTCGAGGCCCGTGTAGCCGCCAAGCGTCTTGTATTCAGCTACGGAGGTGGCGGCGATGAGACCTGCTCTGGCAAAGGTCAGGCGCTCCTGGTTCTTGAACCAGGGCAGTTCGCTGACGTTGCCGAGCGAGAGCTTGTGCTGGCCGCCGTTCAGGAAGTCGGCATCGAACAGGTCGGGAATGTCTTCGAGTTGCACGGGGCCATAGCCGTAACGGCCGGTGAAACTTTCCACTTCGACCAACGGTTCGAGGAAGCAGGCGCCGCGCGAGCCATTGCGCACGATCTCGATGTCGAGGTTGCGGTACTTGGCTTCGGTGGTCAGCGCGGCAACGAGCTGTTCGGCGCCGAGCGAGGAAGCGGTGGTTTCGCGGGGAACGTAGATGCGGATGGCCATGATTACTTTGCCTCCGCCTTGCTGGCGAGTGCAGCCGCAAGTTTCTGGAATTTGTCCGTGGTCATGCGGGCATGCACCTGTTTGTCGATCATGAGATTGGGGGAGCAGGCGCAGTTGCCGAGGCAGTAGACCTTTTCCAGCGTGAACAGTCCATCGGCCGTGGTCTCGTGGTAGTCGCAGCCCAGCAACTCTTTGACGGCCGTGCCAAGGGCTTCGGAGCCCATCGCCTGGCACGCCTCTGCCTGACAGATACGCACGGTGTGGCGACCCGGTTTGCTGCGGCGGAAATCGTGATAGAAGCTGGTGACGCCGTGCACTTCAGCGCGCGAGACGTTGAACAGTTTGGCCAGCATGGGCATGGCAGCTTCATCGACGTAACCGAAGGTGTCCTGCAGCTTGTGGAGGGCTTCAATCAAGGCGCCGCTTTGGTCCGCGAAGGGCTGGACCACCTGAGTAGCCAGTTCCAGGGAGAAATCCTGCTTGGGGGCGGAGCTGAGTGTTGCTGTCATGTGCTTGCTGCCGTCTGTCACACAAGGGCAGCACCGGCACTGCCGAGCCCACCCTTTGTTAAGGAAATTGTTAGTATTTCAGTGCCTTGCGAGTGCCGAACCAGGTGGTTCGGGCGCGCATTCTAGCATGCAGGATTCCAGAGCGGCAATTGCCCGGGCCGGTATCTTGTGGCCGCCAATCGTACGCCTGCAAAAGCGTCCAGACAAGCCTGTGGAACGGTCACAAGACCTTGAAAAATTTGTTGTTTTAGCAAGCAGGCGAGGCCCGGGCAGGCTCAGGAAAGGATGCGCTCACTGCCGTGGTAGATGTTGCAGCCGCGCGCGCCGAGGAAGCCTGCCAGGGTGATATTGAACTCCTGTGCCAGTTCCACCGCCAGTGACGAGGGGGCACCTACGGCCACCACCATGGGGCAACCGGCGGCCAGTGCCTTCTGCATCAGCTCGAAGCTGGCGCGACCGCTCAGCAGCAGGCCGCAGTCCCGCAGCGGTAATTTGCCTTGTTGCAGCAGGCTGCCTATGAGTTTGTCCATGGCATTGTGGCGGCCCACATCTTCCTTTACCACCAGGATGCTGCCGGCCGCATCGAACAGCGCCACGCCGTGGTTCCCTCCGGTTTGGCGAAACAAGGGCTGCTGTTCCCGGAGCCGGTCGGGCAGGGTCTGCAAGGTGTCGAGCGGCAAGGTGAAGCGGTTGTCATGCAGCGCGTCAAAGCCGGCAAGGCTCAGTGCTTCCAGCGAGGCCTTGCCACACATACCGCAACTGGAAGTGGTGAAGAAATTGCGGTCCAGCCGGATGCGATCCACCGCGATGTCGTCGCGCAGTTCGATGCGCAGTACATTCGGCTTGTCGTTGTCGATGTGGGTGACTTCGGCCATTGAGCGCACGATGCTCTCGGCAAACAGGAAGCCCAGGCCTAGCGCGATATCGTCACCCGGTGTACGCATGGTGATGGCGATGCTCTTGTGCACACGGCCCTGGCGGCTATCGGTGTAGCCCAGGCGCAGTTCCATTGGCTCTTCGACCGCCAACTGATCATCCACGGCCACACGGCTGCCATCGCGCAGGCGCACGATGGGCGTGGTGGCAAGGGCGGCAGGGTCAGCCTTCGTCATGGAGGAAGTTGTGCGGGCGGATGAGGCGGGTATTGTCGGCGCCGATGATCACATCGGCAAGGCGCAGGCGAAAGTAGCCTGCGCGCAGATCGCGGTAATACTGGCGCAGGGTTTCTGCCACGGCCGGGAAGGCAATGTTGTCCCAGGGCACATCAGCTTCGCGGAACAGCCCCACCTCCAGGCTTTCGACGCCTGCGGCGAATTCCGGCGTGAGCAGGGTGGCGCGGAAGAACAGGTGCACCTGATCGATGTGGATGACATTGAACAGCGAGTACAGCTCCAGCACGTCAATACTGGCGCCGGCCTCCTCGCGCGTTTCGCGGGCGGCGGCTTCCTGCGTGGATTCACCGACTTCCATGAAGCCACCGGGCAGTGTCCAGGTACCGTAGCGCGGCTCGATCGCGCGCTTGCACAAGAGCACCTGGTCTTCCCAGGCGGGAATGGCGCAGACGATGATGCGCGGATTCACGTAATGGACGCAGCCGCAGGCTTCGCACACGTGGCGCTCGCGGTCGTCGTGGTCGGGGATGCGCAACTTCAGGCGCTGGCCGCATTCGGTGCAGTAATTCATGCCGTATCCCGCATCAGTCGAAGAGGTTGGCCTGGATCTCGGCGAGATCCCCGCTGCCGTCGCTCTCGCCTGCCAGGGTCCACATGCGCACAGTCTTGATGATGTTGTCCTTCACCTGGATGATTTCCACGCAATGGCCGGGCAGGCGGATGCCGACGTGGTTCTCGGGAATGCTCTCGAGCAATTCCGTCAGCAGGCCGCTGAGGGTTTTGGGGCCGTCGATGTCGAGGTTCCAGCCCAGTGTGCGGTTGATCTCGCGAATCGAGGTGCCACCGTCGATCAGATAGCTGCCGTCTGGCTGCGGGTGGATGTCGGTGGTTTCTTCCGACAGGTTACTGGTGAAGTTGCCGACGATTTCCTCAAGGATGTCTTCCAGCGTCACGATGCCTTTCACATCACCGTACTCGTCCACCACCAGCGCGATCCGGCGCTTTTCCTTCTGGAAGTGCACCAGCTGCGTTGGCAAGGGCGTGCTTTCCGGTACGAAGTAGGGTTCGCGCGTAAGTTGCAGCAGCTCCGCCTTGTTGGGTTCATCCATCACCATCAGCCGCGCTGCGTTGCGGATGTGCAGGATACCTATCACGTTGTTGAGGTCGCGGTTGTAAACCGGCAGGCGTGTGTGGGAGCTGCTGGACAGGGTATGCAGGATGTCGTCCATATCCTCGTCGATGTCGATGCCCACCACGTCGTTGCGCGTCACCATGATGTCGTTGACGGTGACTTTTTCCAGGTCCAGCACGTTCAGCAGCATGTCCTGGCGCTGGCGGGGGATCTTGCGCGCAGATTCATCCACCACGGTGCGCAGTTCCTCGGTGCTGAGGTGGAAGTCATGGCCTGGCTGTGCGTGAAGGCCGAACAGCCGCAGCAGGCCACCGGAAATGCAGCTGACGAGCCATACCAGCGGGTACAGCACCTTCAACAGGCCCTGCAGCAGGATGCTGGAGGGGTAGGCAACTTTCTCGGGATACAGCGCCGCTATGGTCTTCGGCGTCACTTCCGAAAATATCAGGATGACGATGGTCAGTGCTGCCGTGGCCAACAACACGCCGGCATCTCCCCACAGGCGGATCGCGATGATGGTGGCGATGGATGAAGCGAAGATATTGACGAAGTTGTTGCCGATGAGGATCACGCCTATAAGCCGGTCCGGATTGGCGAGCAGACGGCTGGCGCGCAGGGCGCCCTTGTGGCGCTGCTTGACGAGATGGCGCAGGCGATAACGGTTCAGTGACATCATGGCCGTCTCCGACGCCGAGAAATAGGCGGAGCAGAGCAGCAATACCAGCAGGATGGCGAGCAGGACTTCCAGTGAGGCGTCGTTCACGGCGGCGGGATCGGACTAGACGCGGTTCAGCAGCAGTTCGAGTACGAACTTGCTGCCGAAATAGGCGAGGAGCAATACGGCATAACCACTGAGAATCCAGCGCAGCGCGATCTTGCCGCGCCAGCCGTTGACATGGCGGCCCCACAGCAACACACCGAACACGCTGCAGGATATCAGCGTCAGTATCGTCTTGTGGGCGAGGTGCTGAGCAAACATGTCGTCCATGAACAGGAAGCCGGTAACGATCACGCCGAGCATTGCTGCAAAACCAAAATGAATGATTTCGAACAGCAACACCTCCATCGTCTGCAGGGGCGGCACATGGCGCAGCGCGGGGTGGAAATGATGGTGCTTCAGCTCGCGGTTTAGCCAGGCCACCAGCAGCGCCTGCACTGCGGCGATCGTAATGAAACTGAAGGCAATAATCCCGAGGATGCTGTGCAGGGCCACGCCAGCCGTAAGCTCGGTCAGGGCCGAGGATGAATGTGGCATGAAAGTCGCACTGAGCAGACCCAGCACGGCGATCGGGAACAACACGATAAACAGGTTCTCCAGCGGCTTGCGCAGGCTGGAGACCAGCACGATGGCTACCATCACCCAGCTGAACAGTGTGGCAACCTGGAAGAAGCCGAAGCTGTAGCCGGTATCGGTGCGGATCACCATCGCCACATTGATCAGGTGCAGCGCCAGCGCGGCGAAGCCCAGGCCCAGAATGGGTTGGCGGAGGTTCTTGTCCTGGTAGAGAGCCTGCCCTTGCAACAGGGTGGCACAGGCATAGAGCAGGGCGGCCAGCAGGCCGGAGGCATAAGCAATCATGCCGGCAGTCTCTCACAACTGGTGGGGGACACGGTAGATCAAGCTGTTGCGGACTGCGGGAGCGAGTCTCAGCCAGCTACTATCGTGGCGCCTCATTGGGTAGAATCGCGGCCTCTTTGGGATCCAGGCATTAGCCGTCATGTTCGAGAATCTTACAGAACGCCTCAGTCAGACCCTGCGCAACATCAGTGGCAAGGGCAAGCTGACCGACGACAACATCCAGGACAGCCTGCGCGAAGTGCGCAAGGCGCTGCTGGAAGCCGACGTTGCACTGCCAGTGGTCAAGGACTTCATCGAGGCTGTGCGCCTGCGCGCTGTTGGCCAGGAAGTCAGCAGCAGCCTCAGCCCCGGCCAGGCTTTCATCAAGATCGTGCGCGATGAACTGCAGCATGTGATGGGCGATGCCAACGAGGTACTGGACCTGCGTGCCGTGCCGCCGGCCGTGGTGCTGATGGCGGGCCTGCAGGGTGCCGGTAAAACCACCACGGTCGCCAAGCTGGCCTTGTGGCTCAAGAACAACCAGAACAAGAAGTCGTTGCTGGTGAGCGCCGACGTTTACCGTCCCGCCGCCATCAAGCAGCTGGAAACGCTGGCAGCCGAAGTGGGCGTGGATTTCTTCCCCAGCGATGCTTCGCAGAATCCTGAAGACATCGTGCGCGCCGCCATCAGCGAGGCGAGAAAGCGCTTCGTGGACGTCCTGTTCATCGATACCGCCGGCCGCCTTGCCATCGACATGGCGATGATGGACGAGATCAAGCAGTTGCATGCCATCGCCAAACCGGTGGAAACCCTGTTCGTGGTCGATGCCATGACGGGCCAGGATGCTGCCAACACCGCGCAGGCTTTCAATGAGGCTCTGCCGCTGACGGGGGTAATCCTCACCAAGACCGACGGCGACGCCCGCGGTGGTGCCGCGCTGTCGGTGCGCCACCTTACCGGCAAGCCCATCAAGTTCATCGGCGTGGGTGAGAAGATCGACGCTCTGGAACCTTTCTACCCGGATCGTCTGGCCTCGCGCATTCTCGGCATGGGCGACGTGCTGTCGCTGATCGAGGACGTGGAAAGGAAGGTCGACAAGGTCAAGGCCGAAAAGCTGGCCCAGAAAATCAAGAAGGGCGAGCGTTTCGACCTGCAGGACTTCAAGGAACAACTGGAGCAGATGCGCAACATGGGCGGCATCGCCAACCTGCTGGATAAAATGCCCGGCATGGGCGGCATGGCCAAGCAGGCTGCCGAGTCCGCTGGCGACAAGAACTTCAAGCAGATGGAAGCCATCATCAATTCCATGACGCTGAAGGAGCGCCGCAACCCCGATATGCTGAACGGCTCCCGCAAGCGTCGCATCACCCAGGGCTCCGGCACCACGCTGCAGGACCTGAATCGCCTCATAAAGCAGCACAAACAGATGCAAAAGGTCATGAAGAAGATGAAGGGCGGCGGGCTGGCCAACATGATGCGCGGTATGGGTGGACGCATGCCCCCTGGTGGCATGCCGCCAGGGGGCTTTCCGCGGTTCTGAAAGTATTTCCAATTCAAGGGCTTTGCCCTTAGAATGGCGCCCTTTTTCACCGGGTCGGGAACTCCCCTCCCGGAGCATGACCTGTTAAATCAACTTTTTATCAACGGACACAAAGGCTTATGGTAACCATTCGACTGGCACGCGGCGGCAGCAAGAAGAACCCGTACTACTACGTCACCGTCACGGACAAGCGCAACGCCCGCAATGGCGGCTTCATCGAGCGCGTGGGCTTCTTCAACCCCACCGCCCGTGGTCTGGAAGAAAAGCTGCGCATCGACATGGAACGCGTACAGTACTGGAAGGGCCAGGGCGCCCAGACCAGCGAGCGCGTGGCTACCCTGCTGAAGCAGGCCGCTACCCAGCAGGTGGCTACCCAGGTAGCTGCCGCAGCCTGAGTCCGGCGCTGAATGCCTGGCATGGCCAGTCATCGCGACAAGACCCATGTAGTGATGGGGCGCGTAGGTGCGCCCTTCGGCATCAAGGGCTGGGTGAAGGTGCATTCCTTCGCCGAGCCGTCCGAAAATCTGCTCGACTACCTCGAATTCGAGGTTGAAACACCCACCGGCCTGCAAACGCTGGTATTTGACGAGATCAAACCGCAGGGCAAGGGTTTCGTTGGTCTGATCAAGGGTTGTGAAGTACGCGAGCAGACCGGCGCGTACACCGGCTGCGAACTCCTGGTGTCCAAAGCGCTGTTGCCGGATCTCGATGAGGGCTTCTACTGGCACGAGCTGGAGGGCCTGCGTGTCGTCACGCTGGCGGGTGAAGTGCTCGGAACCGTGCACCACCTGATGGAAACCGGCGCCAACGACGTGCTCGTGGTGCGTGGCGATGAACACAGCGTGGACCGCGAGGAGCGGCTTCTGCCCTGGATCGAGGAACAGGTGGTCGTCGATGTCGACCTCGAGTCCGGCATCATCAAGGTGGATTGGGACAAGGATTATTGACCGGAAGAGAGCCAGATGCAGATTGCCGTGGTCACACTGTTCCCCGGCATGTTCGGTGCCTTGAGCGAATACGGCGTCACGGGCAGGGCGGTCCGGCAGCAGTTGCTGCAGCTGTGCTACTTCAGCCCGCGCGACTACACGCAGGACCGGCATCGCACGGTGGACGACAAGCCCTACGGCGGTGGTCCCGGCATGCTGATGAAGACCGGCCCGGTAAGCATGGCCATTGCGGCCGCGAAGTTGAAGTTGCAGGAGTTGCAAAAGGGTAGTGAGACCAGCGGTGGCAAAGCCCCGCTCGTGCTCTACCTCAGTCCGCAGGGCAAACCGCTGAGCCAGCAGATCGTGCAGGAGCTCGCGGCGGAACCGGCTCTGGTGCTGCTCTGCGGTCGGTATGAAGGGATCGACGAGCGCGTGCTCGAGACTCTGGTGGATGAGGAATATTCGCTCGGCGATTTCGTGCTGAGCGGCGGTGAACTGGCGGCCATGTCGCTGCTTGACGCCATGACACGCTTGTTGCCCGGTGCGCTGGGCGCCGCGGAATCGGCACAGCAGGATTCATTTGAAGCAGGCCTGCTGGACCACCCGCACTACACGCGGCCGGAAGAATTTGAAGGACGCAGGGTGCCGGCAGTCCTGCTGAGCGGCGACCATGCAAAGATCGACCAGTGGCGCCTGAAGCAAAGGCTGGGTGCCACCTGGCGCAAGCGGCCTGACCTGCTGCAGAAGCTGGAGTTGGACAAGGTGCAGCAGCGCCTGCTGGATGAATACATCCGGGAGGCACAAGGCCGGAGCGATCTGGATTGAGCTGGATCGAGCTGAAACAAAGAGAATCAAGACCTGCAGGACCAAAGTCTTTCAGGGCAGGATACTACAGGGAGTTACCACGCGAAGGGCTTTGCACAGGGAGTGGCAAAGCGCACCTATGAAGAGGCACGTTTTTGATGTGCCTGAAATGAGGAATGCCCGGTCGGACGATCGGCGATACCCACCCCCACAACTAATTGGATACGTGGAGCAACACAATGAGCGGCAGCAACAAGATCATCCAGAAAATCGAACAGGCGCAGATGAAAACGAATCTGCCCGAATTCAGCCCCGGTGACACGATCGTGGTACAGGTCAAGATCAAGGAAGGTGACCGTGAGCGCCTCCAGGCCTTTGAAGGCGTCGTCATC
>JBIIWP010000169.1:0-4014 GCA_044338855.1 Pseudohongiellaceae bacterium
GTGCGCAAGATCTCCCACGGCGTGGGCGTCGAGCGTACTTTCCAGACCCACAGCCAGCAGATCGACAGCGTCACGCTGAAGCGTCGTGGCGATGTGCGTCAGGCCAAGCTGTACTACCTGCGCGACCTGGCCGGCAAGGCAGCCCGCATCACCGAGAAGCTCCAGAAAAAGTCCGACTGAGAGCAGGTTGCATGACGCGACAGCGTCATAGAAAGCCTCGTGCAATCCGGCTGCCTGTGCAATACAGTGCAGCCGGAACGGGTCTTCTTCCAGACCCACGCGTTACACACTTCTCCAGAATTGAAGGGGCCCGTACCATGATCCGTCGTTTCGCTTCCCTGTCCGCTCCCCGCTGGATTGCGCCCGCCATTGCCACCGTGTCGCAGTGGCTGTTCCTGGTTTTTGCCATGGCAGGCGCCACGGCTGTGCAGGCCGACCAGGACAGCGAGATCGCCGCGATCCGTGCACTGCTGAACGGTACCCAGCCCGGCATGGTTATAGACGATATCGCCCTCAGCCGCATTGCCGGACTCTATGAGGTGCAGATCCAGAATGGCCAGACGCTGTATGTCAGCAGCGATGCCAAATTCCTGATTCCCGGCGACTTGTTCGAGGTCAGTGCCGAAGGTCTCGTCAACCTCGGTGACGCGCGCCGCAATGAACTGCGCCAGCAGAAGATCGCGGCTCTCGACGAGAAAGACATGATCATCTTCCCCGCCAGTACGGAGCAGAAGGCTGTACTCACGGTGTTCACTGACGTCGATTGCCCTTATTGCCGCAAGCTGCATGGCGAAATGGCAGAGCTCAACAGCATGGGCGTAACCGTCCGTTACCTTGCCTTTCCGCGCACCGGTCTCGACACCGAAACCAGTGCCAAGATGATTGCCACCTGGTGTGCTGACGACCCCCAGGCCATGTTCACCGCTGCCAAGCGTGGTACCGACGTGCCACCAGTGGACTGCGACAGCCCAGTGGAAGAGCAATACCAGTTGGGTCGTGAAGTGGGCGTCACCGGCACTCCCGCGCTGGTGTTTGAAGACGGCACCATCGTGCCGGGTTACGTTCCTGCCGCCACCCTGGCGCAATATCTCTTCACCGAATGAAGCCGGTATAATCTGCGCTTCTTTTCTGCAGCGCAGCCAGTTTCTGGCTGCCGTTCGGAGCACGTCCGTGGGCATTATCAAAATCGGGATCTGTGGGCTGGGTACGGTGGGCTTCGGCAGCTACACCGTTCTCAGGAAAAATCGCAAGGAACTGGCGCGTCGCGTCGGCAGTGAAGTGGTGGTGAGCCATATCGGCACGCGGGCACTGCGCCCCGGCCAGGACATCGGCGACACCCGCCTGTCCAGCGACGTATTCGCCGTCGTCAACGATCCTGAAGTGGATATCGTGCTGGAGCTGATGGGCGGTACCGATATCGCCAAGCAGCTGGTACTGCAGGCCATCGCCAACGGCAAACACGTTGTCACGGCCAACAAGGCGCTCATCGCCGTGCATGGCAACGAGATCTTCGCCGCCGCCGCTGCCAAAAATGTAATGGTCGCCTATGAAGCATCCGTGGCAGGTGGCATTCCCATCATCAAGGCCATCCGCGAAGGCCTGGCCGGCAACAGCATCCAATGGCTGGCCGGTATCATCAATGGCACCGGCAACTTCATCCTCACCGAAATGCGCGAGAAAGGCCGTGCTTTCGGCGATGTATTGAAGGAAGCACAGGCGCTGGGCTATGCCGAAGCTGATCCCACTTTCGATGTGGAAGGCATCGATGCCGCCCACAAGCTGACCATTCTCGCTTCCATCGCCTTCGGCATTCCTCTGCAGTTCGAGAAAACCTATACCGAGGGCATCTCGAAGATCAGCCCCGAAGACATCCGCTACGCCGACGAGCTGGGCTACCGCATCAAGCATCTCGGCATCAGCCGCAGGACGGCGGGTGGCATCGAGCTGCGTGTGCATCCCACGTTCATCGACGCCACGAGCATTCTCGCGAACGTCAACGGCGTGATGAACGCCGTGATGGTAAATGGCGATTTTGTAGGCTCCACGCTGTATTACGGTGCGGGTGCCGGGGCATCGCCTACCGCGTCTGCCGTGGTGGCCGACATCGTCGACGTGGCGCGCATGATCTCCAGCCCGCAGAGCAGCGTGCCGGCGCTGGCGTTCCAGGACGACAGCCTCTCCGACATGCCCATCCTGCCGATGGACGAGGTGCGCAGCGCGTATTACCTGCGCATCAACGCACAGGACAAAGCCGGTGTACTGTCCGACATCACGGAAATCCTCGGTGACGGTGAGATCAACATCGAGGCCATTATCCAGAAGGAGCCGAAGGGCATCGATGCCGAGAAGCAGCGGGTGCCGGTCATCATCCTGACCCACGAGGTGCGCGAAGCCACCATGAATGAAGCGATCCGTCGTATCGAGGCGCTGGAAGCCGTGGCGGAGCAAGTCACGCGTATTCGCGTGTTCCGTATCAACGATTGACGACTGTTTTTTCGAAGAACACAGACAGGACAAGCCAGTGAACTACATCAGCACCCGCGGAAACAGCCCTGTAGCGAGCTTCGAGGAAGTCGTTCTGACCGGCCTCGCGCCGGACGGCGGGCTGTATATTCCCGACACGATCCCGCAGGTCAGCGCTGCGCAGCTGGACCAGTGGCAGCAGCTGTCCTATGCCGACCTCGCGTTTGAAGTGATCCGCCTGTTTGTAGCCGGTGCGATTCCCGATGCCGATCTCAAGCAGATGATCAATGACAGCTATGCGTCGTTTTCCCATCCAGACGTGGCGCCACTGAAACACCTCTACGACAACCAGTACGTGCTGGAACTCTATTGCGGCCCTACCCTGGCTTTCAAGGATTTTGCCCTGCAGCTGTTGGGTCGCCTGCTCGACTACTTCCTGGAGCGGCGCCAGCAGCGCGTGGCAATTCTGGGTGCCACTTCGGGTGATACCGGCTCCGCCGCGCTTGAAGGGTGCAAGCACAGCAAGCACGTCGATCTGTTCATCCTGCACCCGCACAACCGGGTGTCGGAAGTGCAGCGTCGCCAGATGACGACGGTGCAGGGTGACAACGTCAACAACCTGGCGGTTGAAGGCAACTTCGATGATTGCCAGCAGATCGTGAAGGAAGCCTTCGCCGACCAGAGCTTCCTGCCCGAGGGCTACCAGCTCTGCGCGGTCAACTCGATCAACTTTGCGCGCATCATGGCGCAGATCGTGTATTACTTTTACGCCGCGCTGAAATTCCGCGGCAAGTCGCCCGCTGTGTCCTTCTCGGTGCCTACCGGCAACTTTGGTGATATCTACGCCGGCTATCTGGCGAAGAAGATGGGCCTGCCGATCGGCCAGCTCATCATCGCGACGAACCGCAACGACATCCTGCACCGCTTCATCAGCGGCAACCAGTATCACAAGACCACGCTGGAGGCGACGCTGTCGCCCAGTATGGACATCATGGTCAGCAGCAACTTCGAGCGCTTTCTCTACGACCTGTTCCAGCGCGATACCGCGCGGGTGACGAGTTTCGTCAAGGGGCTGGGCAGCAACATCCAGACCGTCAGCGAGGCGGAGTGGCAGCGTGCGCGCGACTTTTTCGACAGCTACAGCGTGGACGACGATGCCACCTGTGCCACGATCCGCGATGTCAGCGACAAGACCGGCTTTCTGCTCGACCCGCACACGGCCACCGGGGTCAAAGCCGCGGAAGTCTGCGACCGCAATCCTGCGATCCCGATGATCACGCTGGCTACCGCCCATCCGGCCAAGTTTGCAGCTGCCATCGAACGCGCCGGCCTGCCTACGCCGGGCTTGCCGCCGCACATGGCGGACCTGTTCCAGCGCGAAGAGCGCTGCACGGTGGTGCCCAACAGCCTGGAAGCCATCAAGCGCCACATGCTCGGCGTATTGCTCGGCAAGCAGACTGCTGTGGCCCACCACTGCGATATGTGCGACTGACCGGTCGCGTTTTCTCGCGAGGCTGGGGTGGTGGGAATGTTCTGCGTTACTGGATTCTT
>JBIIWP010000079.1:0-14686 GCA_044338855.1 Pseudohongiellaceae bacterium
CGCGACTTCTATTACGGCGATCCGTATTTCCCGCCGGAAGAACCCATCGCAGGCCTGCTCAGCAAGGACTATGCGCGCGAGCGTGCGCAGCAGATCCACATGGGGCGCAACGATGCCGGCATCAAGCCGGGGGATCCCTATCCTTTCCAGAACGGCAGCAATCCCTTTGCGCAGGAGTTGCAGCAGTGGCAGCCGCGTGTGCTGGACCGCTCGCTCGCGGCAGTACAACTGCGCACTGAGTGGGAGATGACGCACGACGAAGCGCTGCATGCTGGCACCACCACCATCCAGACGGCGGATGCAGAAGGCTGGATGGTATCGATGACGCCCAGTGGTGGCTGGCTACCGGCTTTTGTCGCCGGCGAGACCGGCGTAGGCCTGTCACAGCGCATGCAGTCCTTCGAGCTCGATGCTGCACGCAATCCCTTCAATGTGCTGGAGCCGGGCAAGCGTCCGCGCGCCACATTGACGCCATCGATTGCGCTGCGCAACGGCAAACCCTTTATGGCGTTCGGGGTGCAGGGTGGTGATACGCAGGAGCAGAACCTGCTGCAGTATTTCCTCAACGTGGTGGAATTCGGCATGGACCCGCAGGAGGCGAGCGAGGCGGCGAACTTCAACAGCTATCAGCTGCATTCATCGTTCGGGGACCATGTGACGGAGCCGGGCCGCCTGCTGCTGCGTGGAGATACGCCGTTGCATGTGCAGCTACAGTTGCAGGCGATGGGCTACCGCATCGAGGCGGCGCGGCTGACGTCGGGGCCGATCAATGCCATCGTGGTGGACCAGGAGCATGGGACGATGACGGGTGGCTCGAGCAACTTCGGGGATGACTACGGGATTGCCTGGTAGGGCTGGGTGGTGTATCCGGGTGCGCCGTAGCAGGTCGCTGCGCGCAGTATCGTACAGGTCTGGTGGCGCTGCCGCTTCGGCCAGCAAAGGTATACTGATCAGGTTTCCGGTAACCGAGACACGTCGCTTATGCCCATTTCCGCGCTGTTGAACCTGCTGTTCTTCCTGCTCTTGCTGTACGTCCTGCAGCGGTTTGCCCGCGGGGAAGCCGGGCTTTCACGGCGGGTACTGGCGGGCCTGGTCCTGGGTACGCTGTTCGGTTTCTGGCTGCAGTTCGTGTTCGGTTTCGATACGCCGGCAGTGCAGCAGACCCTGGCCTGGACCAACGTAGTGGCCAATGTCTATGTCAACCTGCTGAAGATGATCATCATGCCGCTGGTGCTGGTCACGATGATTGCCTCGGTGCTCAAGGTGGATGAAATCAGGACGCTGGGCAGCATCGGGGGCTGGGTCATTGCAGTGCTGTTGCTCACGACCGTGGTGGCCGCCCTGTTGGGTGTGCTGATGGCCAGTTTGTTCGGACTCAGTGCGGAAGGTCTGGCCAGTGGCACTCAGGAGCTGGCCGAGGCAGATCAACTGCTGCTGGAGCAGCGGGAGGTCGCCGGGCTCAGCATCAGCGAGCTGCTGGTCAGTTTCGTGCCGGTCAATATCTTTGCCGACCTCAGCGGGACACGGGATGTGTCCATCATCGCGGTGGTGGTCTTCGGCCTGCTGTTCGGTATCGCCGCACTGCTCGTGTCCCAGGAGGATGCGCAGCGCGCCGAGGGCATCAGGGCTTTCGTCGGCACCACGCAGGCGGTGGTGATGCGACTCGTGAAGCTGGTCATCAACCTGACCCCCTATGGCGTACTGGCGCTGATGACGCGGGTGATCGCCGGCTCCGACGGCACTGCCATCCTGACGCTGATCTCCTTTGTCGTTGCTTCGTACCTCGCCATCGTGCTGATGTTCGTGGTGCATGCCTTGATCCTGGCGCTGGTCGGCACCAACCTGAAAGACTACTTCCGGCGGGTCTGGCCCGTGCTGACCTTCGCGTTCGCCACCCGCAGTTCGGCCGCGGCGATTCCTTTGTCGATCCGCACCCAGGTGGAGGAACTCAAGATACCTGCACCGATCGCGAACATCGCCGCCTCCTTCGGCGCCACGATCGGCCAGAATGGCTGTGCCGGAATCTACCCGGCCATGCTGGCGGTGATGGTGGCACCGACAGTGGGTATCGACATCGATGCTGGGTTCATTGCGACGCTGGTGCTGATCATCGCGGTCAGCTCCTTCGGCATCGCCGGTGTCGGTGGCGGCGCCACCAATGCCGCGCTGGTGGTGCTGCCCGCGATGGGCATGCCGGTGACAGTGGTGGCGCTGCTGATTTCCATCGAGCCCCTGATCGACATGGGGCGTACGGCACTGAACGTGAACGGAGCCCTCACCTCTGCAATGGTCACCCGCAAGATAGTGGGCCTCCGGCAGTAGCAAGCCGTTGCAGACCGCAAGCGGCGTCGACCACCGGTTCCGCTGCACCGATGGTGCTGCGTCCTGGCTGCAGCCGGGAAACTTTTCCCGCCCTTGTCTTGCGGCGCCGGCGTATGCTCATATTCGGCGCAAACCACAATTGTTGACAATGTTGCTGTCACAGGGGCTGAATCGTGAAACTGCTGTCGCTGGTGCGTAGTACCTTGCTGTTGGTGGGCGGCGCTGTCGCGCAGTGTGCTTTCTCGCAAGCGCAGCCGCAGGACGCCACCGTGGCGGGTGAATTCGTGATTGAACCCACCACGCTGATCGCCGCCGGTTTTCGCTGGTATATCGACGGCGATGCCAATGGCAATGCCGCCGTGCAACTGCAGTACCGTCGTGCCGGCAGCAGTGAGTGGCGCGAAGGTCTGCCACTGTTGCGCTTGCGCGGCGAGCAGATGAACAACGTAGTGGGTGCTTTCACCCATGTGGTGCCCAACCAGTTTGCCGGCAGCCTCTTCGATCTCGAGCCCGATACGGAGTACGAAGTGCAGCTGATGCTGAGCGATGCCGACGGCGTCCAGGGCGCAGTGCAACAAACGGCAAGCATCCGCACGCGTGCCGAGCCCCAGGTGCCTGAGGGTGGCAGGGTCTTCCATGTCTACCCGCCCGGTTACGAGGGTGAAAAGCTGGAGCCGGCCTTTAACGGTCTGCTTGCTGCGTACTACGAACGCTCCAATGGTGCCGACTGGTTCAACGCCTATCCGCCGCGCGTGCAACCGGGCGACGTAATTCTGGTGCATGCAGGTCTCTACAAGGCAGAACGCTTCCGCTACGTCGATGCACTGGGTGTGCTGTTTGACGGCACCTATCACTTCCGCCAGAGCGGCACGGCAGAAAAGCCCATCGTCATCAAAGGGGCCGGCGATGGCGAAGCCATCTTCGACGGTGCCGGCAACCACATCCTGTTTGAAGTGATGGGCGCCAGCCATCTGCATTTCGAGGGACTGACCCTGCGCAATACCGAAGTGGCCATCCAGGCCGGCTACAAGGGCCTGATCGGCTCGGAAGGCCTGATCGTCAAGCACACCCGCTTTGAGGATGTCGGACGCGGCATCTACACCGACTGGTCCGGCTCGCGCAATTTCCATATTGCCGACAACGTGTTCATCGGGCGCTCGCACCCGGACCGGCTCGAAGGCTGGATCGGACGCGTCTGGCAGGGTACGCCAGGCTTCCCGACCTCTGTCATTTCGGAAGTGGCCGTGAAGGTCTATGGCTCCGGTCACGTGATCGCCCACAACTTCGTCCGCAACTTCCACGACGGCATCGACCATGCCACCTACGGCGCGCCGGACGGCAACCCCGACCCCATCCGCGACCGCATGCCGGTGAGCATCGACATCTACAATAACGACATCACCAATGTGGATGACAACTGCATCGAAGCCGATGGTGCCATGCACAACATCCGCATCCTGCGTAACCGCTGCTTCAACCAGGGCCATCGTTCACTGAGTGCGCAGCCGGTGTTCGGTGGTCCCGTGTACTTCATCCGTAACGTGGTCTATCACGCGCCTGAAGGCGGTTCGCTGAAGCTGACGGCGGACAGCGCCGGCGTGCTGGTGTACCACAACACCTTCACCTCGGAAGTGCTGGCCATGGGCGGCGTGAGCAACCAGCACTACCGCAACAATCTGGTGCTGGGGCAGGGCGCGGCCGAGCCTGTCATGGCGGTGCAGACCTTCACGGCCTGGTCCAGTTCGGACTACAACGGCTTTCGCCTGAACCCAGGCGTAGCCAACCACTTTGCCTGGACGGCGCCGGCTGACGGCGTGGAGGCCATCTATGATGCCACTGCGCTGGTGGCGCGGCAGTCTGCTTCCCTCGAGGCACACCGCGCGGCAACCGGACAGGAGCAGCACAGCGTGCTGGTGGATTACGACGTGTTCGTGAATGTGCCGCCACTGGATACGAGTGAACCCTGGGTGCTGCAGGACCCGGCGACAGTGGATTTCCAGCTGCGCCCAGGCAGCGTGGCGGTGGATGCCGGTACCGTGCTGCCCGGCATAAATGATGGCTTTACGGGTACGGCACCGGATCTTGGCGCACTGGAGTTGGGGCAATCCGTACCGCACTACGGTCCGCGTCCCTAGTGCGGCTTTGTGATTCCACAGTGATTCGGAATTGGCGATGGATGCCGGGCATTGCGGTGCTCACTTCTTTTCGCAAAGAGCACTTGGCTGGAAACTGCCAATTCTTTGGTGTTACAGCGGCGCCACCTGCAACCTGCGCAACAGCTGCTGCGCCAACTCCCTGCGCAGTTCACTGCGAATCAGCTCCGCCTCCTCTTCCTTCGCCACCGCATTTTCCGGATCGGTGAGGTAGACGCGGCTCAGGCTCACGGTGTCCGGGCCCAGCACCGCAGTGCCGCCCTGCAACAGCTGGAACAGCAGGTTCATCTCCAGTTCGTACTCCCCGGCGCGCGCATTCGAGTTTACGCTGACGACGCGTTCGCCACTGGATTCACGACCGATACGCAGCACGTAGGGACTGTCGGCTTCGACAATCGTTACACCGCTGTTGCGCAGCGCGCGTCGCACTTCCTGCAGCAGTTCGCCGTTTTCCTCCTCACCCGCAACGATCATGGTCTGCAGCGCCGTCGGCAGGTCGGCGCTGTCGCGCAGGGCAAACCCGCAGCCGCTGAGCAGCAGCAGGAGCAGGGCGGGGCAGAACCGGCGCAGGAAGCAGAGGGCGTGCATGGCATAGTCCTGGTTAGTTGATCGGCTCGATTCTGATCGTCATGCTTCAGTTCGCCACGATATTGACAAGCTTGCCTGGTACTACAATGACCTTGCGCACCGTCAGCCCTTCGAGGAAACGCTGCACCGTGGCATCGGCTCGCGCTGCCGCTTCCATCGCGGCCTTGTCGGTGTCCGCCGGCAGTTGCAGCTGCGCACGCACCTTGCCGTTGACCTGCGCAACCACGATAACACTGTCCTGCACCAGCGCGCTTTCATCGAAGCCGGGCCACTGGGCATCAATGACGGGCTCGGCGTGGCCCAGATGCTGCCACAGGACATGGCTCATGTGCGGCACGATGGGCGCCAGCAGCAGGACGGTGGCTTCCAGTGCTTCCTGCACTACAGCCTGGTTCTGGCCGCTGCTTGCATCAGTCGTTGTGCAGAACTTGCTGAGGTCGTTGTACAACTCCATCACGGCGGCAATTGCCGTGTTGAACACCTGGCGGCGTTCGTAGTCGTCGCTGACTTTCTTGATGGTCGCGTGCGTCTTCAGGCGCAGTGCTTTCTGGGCCGTGTCGAGTGAGGCTACGTCCAGCAGAGTGCTGCCGGGCGTGAAGCCGCCGATGAGTTTCCACAGGCGCTTGAGGAAGCGGTAGGCGCCTTCCACACCACTGTCGGACCATTCGAGGCTCTGGTCGGGTGGCGAGGTGAACATCATGTACATGCGCACGGTGTCGGCACCGAAGCGCGCGATCATGGCTTGCGGGTCCACGCCGTTGTTCTTGGACTTGGACATTTTCTCAATGCCGCCGATCTGCACGGGCAGACCATCGCTCTTCAGCGTGGCGCTGACCATGCGGCCCTTGTCGTCGCGCACGATGTCTACTTCCGTGAGGTTCAGCCAGTCTTTGCTGCCATCGGGATTCTCGCGGTAGAAAGTATCGGCCACCACCATGCCCTGCGTCAGCAGGCGGCGGAAGGGTTCGTCCGTGGAGACGAGGCCTTCGTCGCGCAGCAGCTTGTGGAAGAAGCGTGCGTAGAGCAGGTGCAGGATGGCATGCTCGATGCCGCCGATGTACTGGTCGACGTCGAGCCAGTAGGCGGCCTCGCTCTTGTTCAGCATGCCTTCGGCGAAACGTGCGCAGGTGAAGCGCGCGTAGTACCAGCTGGATTCCATGAAGGTGTCGAAGGTGTCGGTCTCACGCTCGGCTGGTTTGCCGCAGGTCGGGCAGCTGCAGTCGATGAAGCTGCGCAGTTTCTTGATGGGTGAACCGCTGCCGTCGAACTCGACGTCGGTGGGCAGCACCACCGGCAGTTGCGCATCGGGCACGGGTACGGGGCCGCAGGACGCGCAGTTGATGATCGGGATCGGTGAGCCCCAGTAACGCTGGCGGCTGACACCCCAGTCACGCAGGCGGAAGTTCACGGTCTTGCGGCCGGTGCCCTTGCTTTCAAAATGCGTCACGAGTTTGGCAAACACGCCATCGAAGTCGAGGCCGTCAAACCCGCCGGAGTTCAGCAGGATGCCTTTCTCGGTGTACGCCTCCTTGCTGATGTCACAGGGGGTGCCGGCGTCGAGCGGGCGGATCACCTGCTTGATCGCAAGGCCGTATTTCTGCGCAAACTCGAAATCACGCTGGTCGTGCGCCGGCACCGACATCACGGCGCCGGAGCCGTAGCCCATCAGCACGAAGTTGGCGACCCAGATCGGCACCTGCTCACCCGTCAGCGGGTGGATGGCATTGAAGCCGCTGTCGAGGCCGGCCTTTTCCATCGTGGCCATGTCGGCTTCGGCCAGCTTCACGTGCTCCTGTTCCTTGATGAAGGCGGCCAGTGCCGGATTGGTTGCGGCCGCCTGCAGCGCCAGCGGATGCTGCGCGGCGATCGCGCAGTAGGTGACACCCATGATGGTATCGGGGCGCGTGGTATAGACCGTCAGTGGCTCGGCACTGCCGACCACCTCAAACTGGAACTCCAGGCCTTCGCTGCGGCCGATCCAGTTGTGCTGCATGACGCGCACGCGCTCGGGCCAGCCGTCGAGCTGCTCGAGGTCGTCCAGCAGTTCCTGGGCGTAGTCGGTGATCTTGATGAACCACTGCGGGATCTTGCGGCGTTCCACCAATGCGCCGGAGCGCCAGCCACGGCCATCGATGACCTGCTCGTTGGCCAGCACGGTCTGGTCAACGGGGTCCCAGTTCACTTCGGCTTCCTTCTTGTAGACGAGGCCCTTTTCGAACAGGCGGCAGAAGAACCACTGCTCCCAGCGGTAGTAGTCGGGATGGCAGGTGGCGAGTTCACGGCTCCAGTCGTAGGCGTATCCCAGCTGCTGCAGCTGGTGGCGCATGTAGGCGATGTTCTCGTAGGTCCACTTGGCCGGGGCCACCTTGTTTTTCATGGCGGCGTTCTCGGCCGGCAGGCCGAAGGCATCCCAGCCCATGGGCTGCAGCACGTTCTTGCCGCGCATGCGCTGGAAGCGGCTGATCACGTCGCCGATGGTGTAGTTGCGCACGTGGCCCATGTGCAGACGGCCGCTGGGGTAGGGGAACATGGACAGGCAGTAGAACTTGGGCTTGCCCGGCTGGGCCTGCACCTTGAAGCTGCCGTGCTCGGTCCAGTAGCGCTGGGCCTCGGACTCGACGTCCTGGAAGGGGTATTCGTCTGCGTAATTGATCGGCATGGGGGACTGGTTCTGGGTCGAGAAAATGACGGCGCAGAATAGCAAACAAAGGGGGGTGGTCTCCAGTTTGCCGTGGCCCGAGTGACACCTGACCACGGGCGGGCGCGGGGGATCGGGTCACTCAGACCACGGGCGGGCGCGGGGGATCGGGTCACTCAGACCACGGGCGGGCGCGGGGGCCCGCCCCTACAGGGGTTTTTGCAGGCGGAGGGCGTTGCGGCCGTCTTCGTAGAAATGCTCGATGAAGCCGAATGGCGTGTAGCCGCTGGCGCGGTACAGCTCGATGGCGCGGACGTTGTCTTCGGCCACTTCGAGGCGCATGACATTGCTTCCATGTTGGCGCGCTGCGGTCTCGGCCGCTGCGAGCAACTTCGCGCCGAGGCCCTTGCCGCGTGCAGCGGGTGCCGTAGCGATGGAGTACAGGCGGGCTTTGCTGCTGTTGCGGCGGGTCAGTACCAGGCAGGAGCCGAGCAGAGCTGCCCTGGGCTCCGCGTCACGCGCGACCAGCAGGATGCCGTTGGTGGCCCGTATCCAGTGGCGCAGGCGCTCCCGACTGAGCAGGTCGCTGGTAAAACAGGCCTGCTCCAGTTGTTCGAGGTCATCGAGGTCGGCCAGCCGGGCAGGGCGGATGCTGGGTTGCAGAGGAGCTACTCCAGGAGTTTTGAGGAGCCGTCACTATACTGCAGCAGCAGCGCTATGGTCGAAGGACTCGTGTGCTCCAAGGCAAGTCCGCGGGTGTCCTGCCCGGGACCCCGACAACCCCTGTAAACGGCCGTCAAAAACCTTCATACTGCCGCCACTCCAAAACTGCCCGGCAGGTCCGCCATCCCATGTCCAACGTTCTCATCGTGGTCGACAAGCTCGAAGACTGGGAACCGTATTATCCGAGCGACCTGGTCATCTCCTTCGATCAGTACCTGGCGCTGAAGACCGGTCCCAACCAGCGCGTGCGCGTGATCAACCTGTGCAGCGACTACAGTTATCTGAGCCAGGGCTATTACTGCTCGCTGCTGGCCGAAGCCAAAGGTCACAACGTCATACCGCCCAGCAAGGTACTCAACGATATCTGGTCGCCGCTGCTGTACCAGATCAATGTCGAAGAGCTGTTCTCTGCACTCGACAAGATCTACAAAAACGGTGGCGACCGTCCCGAAGAACTCGAATTCAAAACCTATTTCGGTCAGGTGTCCGAGCCCTCGCTGAAGCAGCTCGCGCGCGTGGTGTTCGAACGCTTCCCCGCGCCGATCATCTCGATCACGCTGAAACACCTCGACGGCCGCTGGATGATCGCGGACCTCGGTATCGTGGACCACAAGAGCCTCACGGATGCTGAGGAGAACGCATTTGGGGAGGCGCTGGATACCTTCAGTCGTGAAGTCTGGTTACCGAAGAAGTCGCGCAAGCAGGCGCGCTACGACCTCGCCATCCTCGTGAATCCAGAAGAACAGTTGCCGCCCAGCAACGCGGCGGCCATCAAGAAGTTCATCCAGGCCGGCAAGAACCTCAGCGTCAACGTCGAAGTGATATCGCCTGACGACTACATGCGCCTGCCGGAGTTCGACGCGCTGTTCATCCGCGAGACGACGAGCATAGACCATCATACCTACCGCTTCGCCAAGAAGGCGGAGAGCATGGGTCTGGTGGTGATCGATGATCCTACCTCGATCCTGCGCTGCACCAACAAGATCTATCTCGCCGACTTGTTCACCGCGTCCGGCGTGCCGGCGCCACGCACGCTGATCATCAGCCGCGAGCGTCCTGAGCAGCTGGAGCAGGCGGCCGAGACCCTGGGCTTTCCCATCGTGATCAAGATTCCCGACGGTTCTTTCTCCCGCGGAATCGTCAAAGCTGACGATCTGGATGACCTGAAGAAGAAAGTGGTGCCCCTGTTCGGCGAATCAAGCCTCTTGCTGGCACAGGAGTTCCTCTACACGGACTTCGACTGGCGCATCGGTATCCTCAACAACAAGGCGCTGTATGCCTGCCGTTACTACATGGTCAAGGACCACTGGCAGATCTACAAGCACAAGGAACAGGACGCGGAACAGGAAGAGCCGCGTGCCCGCGACAAGGGTGACAAGTCCGAAAAGACCAAGAGCGGCGGCTTCGACACGCTGCCCACCTTCGAGGTGCCCCGCGCCGTGTTGCAGGCCGCCCTGAAAGCCGCGCGCCAGATCGGCGATGGCTTCTATGGGGTGGACGTGAAACAGTGGGGCGAC
Source organism: Pseudohongiellaceae bacterium (assembly GCA_044338855.1). Classification (GTDB taxonomy): domain Bacteria; phylum Pseudomonadota; class Gammaproteobacteria; order Pseudomonadales; family Pseudohongiellaceae; genus CAILUG01. Next base: position 9,942 of record JBIIWP010000079.1, read on the forward strand.
AAGGCCTTCGTGATCGAGGTGAACGACAATCCCAGCATCGAAACCGGCGTGGAAGACCAGTACCTCGGCAACGAGCTGTACTCGCTCATCATGCAGGAGTTCGTGCGCCGCGTTGAAGAAAACTGATCAGGCAGTCCCGCAACAATTCATCAAAGGAGAGACAGTATGACGATCCAGGTTGGCGACAGAATTCCCGCGTGTGCATCACTCAAAGTGATGGGCGAAAAGGGTCCCCAGGGCATCACCACCGATGAACTGTTCAAGGGCAAGAAGGTCGTGCTGTTCGCCGTGCCTGGGGCTTTCACTCCAGGCTGTTCCATGACGCACCTTCCGGGCTTCGTGGTACATGCCGACGACATCAAGGCCAAGGGCGTGGACAGCATCATCTGCATGTCCGTCAACGATGCTTTCGTAATGGGTGCCTGGGGCAAGGCGCAGAATGCCGAGCACCTCGTCATGCTGGCCGACGGCAACGCCGATCTGGCCCGCGCGATGGGCCTGGAAATGGATGGTACCGGCTTCGGCATGGGCATCCGCTGCAAGCGCATGGCCATGATCGTGCAGGACGGCGTGGTGGGGCATCTCGCCATCGAACCTCCCGGCGGTATCGTGGTGAGCTCAGCCGAAGCCATGCTGAAACTGCTGTAACACGCCAGCAACCACGCCCAGCGCAACCTCCAACAAGACGGACCCTCCGCATGCTGCACCCGCATACCGAAATCCGCTATATCAATGACGACATGGGTCTGGGTGTGTTTGCTACCAAGCCCATTCCCAAAGGCACGTTGCTATGGGTGCTGTGCCCCCTGGACCGCTTGCTGACAGACGCCGAAATTACGGCGCTGCCGGCACCACAGCAGCGCTTGATCTCGCACTATGCTTTCCGTGACATCTACGATCGCACCGTGTTGTGCTGGGACGGCGGCCGCTACGTGAACCACAGCTGTGACCCGGTAATGTTGCCGCTGGATTACGGCGTGGAGATCGCTGCGCGTGATATTGCGCCCGGTGAGGAACTTACCTGTGACTACAGCGAACTGAACCTGCTGCAACCGCTGGCCTGTGCCTGCGGTTCACCGCGCTGCCGCGGCAGGATCAGCAAGGAAGACACTGACGCCTTGTGGCAGCAGATGGACCAGCAGGTGCGCGAGGCGCTGCAATTGTCGAAGTCCCTGCCGCAACCCCTCATGGAATATGCGAAGTACCCCAACTTCATCCGCCGCCTGCTGGATGATCCCGCCCGGCTGGGCAGCCACCAGGATTTCTACACCGCCGTAACGCCCCTCGCCGAACTCAACTGACCCATGTAGGGGCGGGCCCCCGCGCCCGCCCGTGGTCCGATTGACGCCATGACACGGGCGGGCACGGGGGGCGCCCCTACGAGAGGATTTGCAGCAGCAACTGGGTGGAGAGGCGCAGGTTCTCTTCCCACGTGTAACCTGTGATCTCCAATCCTGTTTCCGCATCGCGGAACGGCATCACCTCGTTGTCGTTGACGAGGAAGCGGTAATCCACCGTCACTTCATCACCCGGTGCGAGATCGCGTACCGCAAAGATGAAGCCGAGGTGCCACAGTCCCGAGGGATGAAAGCTATGGTTAACGTAGCAGTCATCCGGCCAGTCCGTGCTTACCGTATGAAAGTCTTCGAACCAGCGCACGCAGGCATCGTCTTCCGGCGAACCCGGCACCAGCGCCGCGCGTTGCGCCCCGTCGTACAGCGTGTTGATGGCGTCGGGTGCCACCAGCACCTGGCCGCGCCGGACGGCTTGCTTGAGGAAAACGCCTTTACCTTCGGCGTGACGCGCGCTGCGGATTTCGTAGGCAGTAACGATCATGGACGCATCCGTGTAACAAAAATGCAAATTTGGCCGCAGGATAGGGAGGGCATGGATAATTGTCCAGCCGCTACGGTCTGATGTCTTGAATTCCTCCACAGTAACCCCATTTTGGTCGCTGTGGCTCTGTAATGACCAGTATGTGGAGAACCATCATGAGAAGCTCGCTCCGTTCCTGTTCCGCCGTGCTCGCTGCGGGGTTGTTGTTGGGAAACATGCCAGGTGTGCTGGCGCAGCAGCGCCCCGGTGTCGCCGACATGTTGGAGCAAGTAACACCTGCTGTCGTCAACATTTCGGTCCAGGGCAGCCAGGACGTGCCCCAGAATCCGCTGTTGAACGATCCCTTCTTCCGCCGCTTCTTCGAGGTACCCGAAGGGCAAAAGCAGCAGCCGCAACAGCGCCAAACCCAGAGCGTCGGTTCAGGAGTCATCATCGACTCGGCTAAAGGCTACATCCTGACTAACCACCACGTGGTCAACGATGCCGATAGTATTTCCGTGACCTTGCAGGACCGTCGCGAGGTCGAAGCCAGGCTCATCGGCAGCGACGAGGCAACCGATATAGCGCTGCTGCAAATCGAAGCCGATGACCTGGTGGCATTGCCGCTGAGCGATTCCGCCACGCTGCGCGTAGGCGATCAGGTGTTGGCCATCGGCAATCCCTTCGGCCTCGGCCAGACTGTCACGACCGGCATGATCAGCGCGCTTGGCCGCAGTGGCCTGAATCGCGAAAGCTATGAAGACTTCATCCAGACTGATGCCTCGATCAATCCCGGCAACTCCGGTGGCGCGCTGGTCGATTTCAACGGCGAGCTGGTCGGCATCAACTCGGCCATCATCGCGCCATCGGGCGGCAACGTCGGCATCGGTTTCGCCGTGCCCATCAATATGGCCATGAGTATCGTGGATCAGTTGGTGGAGTTTGGTGATATCCAGCGCGGCGTGCTCGGCGTGAGTATAGGTGACGTGACGCCGGATCTTGCCGAGGCTCTGGACCTCGACATCAACGAAGGTGCCGTGGTGCAAAGCGTTACGCCGGATTCTGCTGCGGCCAGCGCTGGCCTGCAGGCTGGCGACATCATCGTGGCCGTCGACGGTGTGGCCGTGCGCGACGGCAGCTCCCTGCGCAATCGCATCGGTCTCATGCGCGCCGGCGCCGAGCTGGAACTGACCTACGTGCGCGAAGGCGAGCGCCGCAACGTCCGTGCCACCATCAGCGAACGTGGCGAGCCCCAGGTAGCAACGGTAGAAGGAGCCAGCAATACGCTGCTGGAAGGCGTACAACTCAGCGCCATCCCTGGCGATCACCCGCAAAGCGGGCGGGTGCAGGGTGCGCTGGTTTCCCGCATCGAGCAGAACAGCCGTGCCTTCGCTTTCGGTCTGCGTGCCAACGACATCATCACGGCCGTGAACCGTCGTCCCACACCCACGCCGTCAGATGTCGAGACCATGGTCGCTGCTGCGCGCGGTGCCCTGGCCCTGAACATCACCCGTGACGGACAGGAGCTGTTCCTGATCATGCGCTGATCACAGGGGGCTCGCTTGCAACGATGCCGACTGCAGCAAGGTTGAATCAGGGGCATGGTGACTCGAAAGTCAGTTTGGCTATAATGCGCGACCCCGGTTTGCCACCTTCCCGACAAGCCGGGTACTTCAGCTTGATGGTCTGTGCGAGAGAGTGCAGTCAAATGAAATACGAGATCCAGTGGGGGCCAGATGACGAGGCCACCGTGCGCTATGCCGGGCACTTCAACCGGGCCCTTATCGACAAGGTCGATGCACAGTTGTACAACGACGCCCGCTTCGACAGGGTCAAGAAGCTGATCTACGATTTCTCCGGCGTGGATACTGCGCAAGCCAGCGTGGATGACGTTGAAGAAGTTGCCTACACCGATGCCGTGGTCGGCTCCTACAAGAATCATCTGTATTGCGCCTACATCGCACCACCTGATGCTGATTTGAGGCGACTGCTCGAACATTATGTGGGTGTGATCAAAGGTCTCAATCCGCACTGGGCCCACCGCATCTTCGATGACCTGGCTGAAGCCCGGAAGTGGCTGGCCGGATTGTGAACCATACGCGCCCCCGTCCAGGGGCATCCTTGACGCCAGTCCCTGCAGTTTGACTATCGATGTTCATCTTCGACGCCATTTTCCCTGTTGTCGCGGTAGCTGCGCTGGGCTACCTCGCGCGCGCCACGCAGCTTTTCACCGAGTTGCAGACCAGCGTCGTCGAACGCCTCGCCTTCTGGTTCCTGCTGCCTTGTCTGTTGTTCTACGGTACCGCCACGGCTGACTTTCCGGCCGAAGTGGACTGGAACTTCCTGTGGGGCTTTTATGGCGTGTTGCTGTTTGTCTACGCTCTGGGCATCGCGCTGGGGCGCCTGCTGTTCGGCTACACGCTGCGTGAGCTCAGCGTATTCGGCATGGCCGGGGCCTATTCCAATGTGACGATCCTCGGTATCCCCATCACGCTGCAGGTGCTGGGGCAGGCGGCGCTGGTGCCGATGCTGATGCTCATAACCGTGCACAACCTCATCATCTACACCGTGGGCACGCTGCTGGTGGAGCTGAAGCCGGAGCAGGGCAGCACGGTTGGCCGCCACCTGCTGCGCATCGGCAAGGAGATGCTGATGAATCCGATCAGCGGCAGCCTGTTGACCGGTGCGGCGTGGAACTTGTCGGGTTTCGGCTTTCCCGCTGCCATTGCTGCCACCTTCGAACTGGTGCGGCCAGCGGCGATTCCGGCATCCTTGTTTGCACTCGGGGCCGGCTTGCATCGCTACCACATCCGCGGCGCGCTGGGTGCTGCCAGCGTCATCGTGCTGCTGAAACTGCTGCTGATGCCATGGCTCACGTGGTGGGTGCTACGCGACTTGCTGGAGGTGGATCTGTTGTGGTCACAGACCGC
>JBIIWP010000015.1:0-42112 GCA_044338855.1 Pseudohongiellaceae bacterium
TTTGAGGTAAACCCCAACGGTGTGCGCTGGGAAGGGCTTTTCCAGAATGTTACCGAGATAGAAGGCAATTGGGACGGCATCTGGCAGGCGGACGCCAGCAGGGCGGAGAACGGCTGGTACAGTGAAATGAAAATTCCGTTCCAGACGATTGCCTTCAATCCGGACTCCGATGCCTGGGGCATCAACTTCCGGCGCGCGATCCGCCGCAACAATGAGAGCATCGCCTGGGTATCGCGCAATCGCCAGGTAAATCCGGGCGTAGCGGGCACGATTACCGGCCTCGATGGCATGCAGCAGGGGATCGGGCTCGATGTCGTGCCTTCGATGACGCTGCGTAACAATCGGGTCTATGGTGCTGCAGGGATTTCACAGCAGGATTACGAGCCGCAGATCGACGTGTACTACAAGCTGACGCCACAGCTGAATGCATCATTGACAGTCAATACCGATTTTTCAGCGGCTGAAGTCGACAGCCGCCAGGTCAACCTGACGCGCTTCAGCCTTTTCTTCCCAGAGCAGCGTGACTTCTTCATCCGTGAGGCCGACATCTTCGAGTTCGGCATGATCGGCACCAGCGGTTTCAACCAGGGAGCGGCAGGCGGTGCCAGCGGCAATCCCGCGGTACCAGGTGCTGCCGCGCAGAACGCGCGTCCGTTTTTCTCGCGCAAGATTGGTCTCAGTGCGCGCGGCACGCCGGTCGGGATCGATGCCGGTGGCAAGATCAGTGGACGTATCGGCGACTGGAATGTCGGCACTCTGGTGATACGCCAGGATGAAGATGTGGTCAGCGGTGTTGGCAGTCGCGACATCTTTGTCGGCCGTGCCGTGTTGAACGTGTTGTCGGAATCGCAGGTGGGTGTCATCACCAGCTATGGTGACCCGCAGTCGAATCTGGACAACAGCATGACAGGTGTGGATTTCCGTTACCGCAACTCGAAGCTCCCGGGCGGCCAGACGGTACAGGGGGTAATGTACTACCAGGAGACTGACAGCCAGTTGCTGAAGGGTGACAACTCTTCATGGGGCTTCGGCCTCTCTTACCCGGCCAGTGAAGGCTGGCGGGGTGCCTACAACTACAAGCGGGTTGGAAAGAACTTCAATCCGGCGGTCGGCTTTGTCAACCAGACGGACATGGACGAGCACGCGCTGGACTTCGGTTTCCGCCACTTCTTCCGGCCAGGCCAGATGTTGCGCTCCAGTTATCTGGGCGTGGATTCCTACCGGGCCAACTATCTGGACAACGGTACCCTGAACAACCAGAACTTCGGCTTGCGCTTTACCAACCAGACCAATTTCGGGGATTCATTTTTTGGACGGCTTATACGCAATGAAGAAGTCCTCCGGATACCGTTTACGATCAACCGCTCGTCCGATGGACGTTCGCGTACGGTGATTCCAGCAGGCAACTACCAGTTTGATGACGTATTGGTGGGCATGGATCTCGCCAGTCAGCGCAAGATCAGTGGCAGGCTTTCTTCCCGCTTTGGTGAGTACTTCGATGGCTCGCGCAGGCAGCGCACCATCGACCTCAACTGGCGCCCGACAGCGCGCTACGGCTTTGGCGCCAGCTACAATGAGACCGCAATTGAGCTGCCACAGGGCAATTTTACGGTGCGGCTGTTTTCTGCGCAGACGCAGATCGCATTCTCCAACACGCTGGCATGGACGAACCTGCTGCAGTACGACAACGTCTCGGAGGTTATGGGTTTCAACAGCCGCGTACACTGGATACCGGAGGCAGGACGCGAGGCCTTCCTGGTGTTCAACTACGGCATGAACGACCTCGACAAGGACAATGAGTTCACCTCGACCAATGCCGATTTGTCGCTGAGGTTCAGTTACACCCTGCGCTTCTGAGCAAGGTCCTGTCAGAGCCCAAGACTTCCCATCAAGGCATCATTGCTCATGTCCATGATGATCTCGCGCCGCGCGATCAGCCATTGTCCGTCCACCTTGCGGTACTCATCCACGTAGCGGGCAAACCCGAGGATGTCGGGCTTGCCCTCTGCGGCATCGTTGGCGATCACGAGCACGTAACATGAACCGGTGGCGGTCGTGGGCCCGGTGTTGTGGATGTCGGAGTTGACGACCATGTGCCGCATCGGTCCGAACACCTGCCGGCCTTCCTGCGCTGCCGGGTTCAACCGCTCACGGTTTCCCGCTGCCATCTCGCGGATGGCCGCGTGGCCTTTGGCGATCAGGCCATTGGCACCATGGATTTCGGCATCGTTGGTGAACACGGCGGCATAGGCGTCCGGCTCGGTCTGGTCATGGGCCAGGGCATAACGCGTCTGCACTTCCTGGATCAGGAAGCGATCGATGGCCTGGGACAGGGCCTCGGGCACAGGCTGGGCCTGCAGTGCCGTGGCCTGCATTCCCAGCACCAGCGTGAGAAGCAGTTTTCGGATAGGTCTGAGGTTCATGCGCGTTGCCTCGTGGCCCTGTAGCCTATTTGAACAGCATTCCGGCAAAGTGAAACAGATCGTTCTTCCACACAGGGAAGGTGTGTGCGCCGGCATCGATGTGCCACACATGCGGCACGTCCTTCGCAGCCAGGTAGTCATGCACGCCGAGGCTGATGTTGAACAATGTGTCCTCGTTGCCACACGACACCCACAGCAGTTCCAGCTGCTTCGCACCAGCAACGTCAGCCACCAGTTCTGCCGGCTGGCGCGTGTTCGGGGCCGACGAGAAGCCGCCGACCCAGGCAAAGGTATCCACGTTGCCGAGACCGAAGTTCAGCGACTGGCCACCGCCCATCGAGAGACCCGCAAGTGCACGTTGCATGCGGTCACTGCTGGCGGAATAGTTGGCTTCGATGTGCGGGATCAGGTCGTTCAGCAGTTCCTGTTCGAAAGCCGCATAGGCTTCGAACTCCACGGCCATTCCCGCCATGCGGTCTTCCTGATTGCCGCCAGCGCCCGGGCCACCCGGACCACCGAACATGGTCGAGGGCTTGTTGGACGCGCGCCCATTCGGCATCACCACGATCATCGGTACGGCGCTGCCGTCGGCAATGAGGTTGTCGAGGATCGCGGCCGTGTTGCCGGGCTGGGTCCAATGCGTTTCGTTGCCGCCGATGCCGTGCAGCAGGTACAGCACCGGGTATTTGGTGTCGGCGGAGTAGCCGGGCGGCAGATAAACGGTAGCGGGACGCTTGGCGCCGACGACGCTTGAGTCGAACTCGATGCTCTCGACGGTCCCGTGCGCTGCGTTGTCGCGCGGCGTGTCGAAGCCGGCCGGTGCAGCAGCCAGTGTGGCCTCAGGCTTCGGATCCGGCGCTGTCATCGCGGGTGGTTGGGCCAGGGCGGTGTGTGCGAGCAGGCCACAGGTAATGACAAGTGCAGCGTGTCTCAGGGTGCCGGGAAGATTGAACATCATGTTGCTAGCCTCCTTGAATTGGTCGAGCGATGGATGATTGGAGCAGTTGATGAAGACGGAATATACGACTGTGCCCGCCAAAGCGGAACGCTTCACGAAGCTTTCACGGATCAGCTCCGGTTTTGGCAGTTATGAGTGCCGCTTTTGCATAGTTCCGGCGCGATGCATTTGCCCTTGGCGAGGGTGCTGCCATAATGCCCACCGGGCAGGAACAGACCCGCAAGGGCGCCGCAGTGCGCCAGCACAGCACAAGGGATTGCCGTAGCGTTGATCGAGAGGGGGAGGCTTCCAACCACGTGATTAATACGCGTTCGCAAGGGCTGCTTTTGAACAGCAACCGCAGGCAGCTGCTGCTGGGTATGGCAGGTGCAGCGCTGTCGGGCATTGCCGGCACGGCGCGGGCGCAAGCCCCCGGAGAACCGGTGTCGTCGCGGGCGATAGAACGGGACTGGAGCGGACTGAATCCGCAGCGCTATCCCGATCCCGACATCATCACCCTGGACCCGCGCTTTCGCGCCTGCGTGCAGTTCAATGCGCCGCTGCAGCGCCTGCATACCGGCACGCTGTGGGCGGAAGGCCCGGCCTGGAATGGCGTCGGCCGTTACCTGGTGTGGAGCGATATCCCCAACAACGTACAACTGCGCTGGATCGAGGACGATGGCCGCGTGAGCCAGTTCCGCCAGCCTTCCGGCAACAGCAACGGCAACACTTTTGACTTCCAGGGCCGGCAGCTGTCGGCGGAGCACGGTGGCCGCCGCGTGGTGCGTTACGAACCCGATGGCACCGTCACCATGATCGCCGACAGCTACAACGGCAAGCGCCTGAACTCCCCCAACGATCTCGTGGTGCACCCCGATGGCAGCATCTGGTTCACCGATCCCTCGTTCGGCATCCGCACGCCGTATGAAGGCAACCCGGCAGAATCCGAAACCAAGGAAGCCGTGTATCGCGTGGATGGTGACAGCGGACGCATCGAACTCGTCACCGATGAAGTGAGCCAGCCCAACGGGCTGTGCTTCTCACCGGACTATTCCCTGCTCTACATCGCCGATGCTGGCGTGACCAAGCTGTGGGACGTGGACGGTGCGCGCCTGCGCAATGGCCGCGCCTTCGCGCCGGTCACCTTGCCGGACGGTGCGCGCTCTTCACCTGACGGCATTCGCTGCGATGCCTTGGGCAATGTGTGGACCGGTGGCAACCCCGGGGTGTTGGTGCTGGCACCGGATGGCACGCCGATCGGCATGATCCGCTTGCCGGAGATCGGCGCGAACCTCTGCTTCGGTGGTGCCAAGCGCAACCGCCTGTTCATGACGGGCAGTCAGTCCCTGTATTCGGTGTACCTTGCTGTAGCAGGTGCGCATATCTGCTGAGACCGTGGGCAAGCAATGGCGCGTGAAGCGCTGTTCCAACAATAACAACAAGCCGAGGTTAGCTGCATGAAACGATCGACTAATGCCGTACGCCGGCCAGCGCTGCTGGCGGCAATCTTTCCCGTACTCTTGCCCGCGTTGTGCCTGGCGCAAACGCCTGCCGATGCTGTGACGTCCTATGTGGAAGCCGCGCGTGCATTCGCCGGTGACGACCATGCTTTCGTGTTCGGGCGACTTTGCGAGACGCCGATGCAGGCCGTCAATTCTGCGCCGGTCACCGAGGAAGTGCCTGGCGCACTACCCACCATCGATCCGGAACGCGAGTGGTATGCCGAGCCTGCGCAGGTCTTCGACGACCTGTACTTCCTCGGGCAGACAGTCTTCTCCGTGTGGGCACTGCGCACGCCGGAAGGCATCATCCTGGTGGACGCCATCTTCGATTACTCCGTGGAAGCCGAAGTCATCGATGGCCTGCGCAAGCTCGGCATCGACCCCGCTGAAATCCGCTACCTGATCGTCAGCCATGCCCACCTCGATCATTCCGGCGGTGCCGCCATCCTGCAGCGCCACGGTGCGCGCGTGGTGATGTCGGAAGCCGACTGGGAGCTGTACGAAAATTCCAGCACAGAAGACAAAGCCACGCGCGACATCGTCGCGACTGACGGCTTCGAGATCACACTCGGCGATTCCACGGTAACGACGTATCTCACGCCAGGCCACACTCACGGCACGCTATCAACGGTAATGCCGGTCCACGACAACGGTGTACCGCACACGGCTGCGGTGTGGGGTGGCACACTGTTCAATTTCCGCGATGCGCCGGACGACCCGCGTGACCTGCGCTTGCGCGACTATGCGCAATCGACGGTGCACTTCCAGGCCATGACCGCCATTCACGGTGTCGACGTGCTGCTGTCGAACCATACCGCCTATGATGGCACCACCGTGAAGCTGCCCAAGCTGCAGCAGCGCCAGGCAGGTGCACCGCATCCCTATGTCATCGGCCAGGATGCGGTGAGCCGCTACCTCAAGGTGGCAGAATCCTGCGCGATTGCGGCGCGCATTGCGGAGGGCTCAGGCCTGTGAGGCTGCCCCGGGCACCCAGCACGATCAGCTGAAAAGCAAATCTCTCAAGAACAGCACACACCAGGAGCAAGCACACATGAAATTCCCAGTAAATCCGAAAAACCCGGCGCTGTTGTCTCTGGGCTGCGCGGCCATCCTTGCGCTTGGCTTTGGCACGTCTGCACAAGCCGCCGACGCAGACCACTTCAATACCGTGAAGCAGAAGCTGGCACGCGGTGAGCAGGTGGTGGGTGGCACCGTCAGCACGGCCGACGTGGACATCTACTGCGCCATGGCGAGTGCCGGCTTTGATTTCCTGTGGATCGAAATGCAGCACAGCCCGCTGACCTACGCGCAGGTGGCCACGATGATCCGGGCCTGCCCGGGGCCGGCGCTGCCGTTCATCCGCGTGCCTGATGCCAACGAAGGCGATGTGCAGAAAGCCGTGGACATCGGCGCGCTCGGCGTCATCGTGCCGATGGTGGATACGCTGGAAAAGATCGAAGACGCGATTACCTTCGCCAAGTATCCGCCGATCGGCAAACGCAGCCAGGGTGGCGGCCAGTACGGCACGCTGTGGGGCCGCAACTATCGCGCGGCCGCCAACGACAACATCATGATCGTGGCGATGATCGAGAACCAGCAGGGCGCCGCCATCGTGGAAGACATCGCCGCGCTGGAGCAGGTGGATGTGGTGTTCGTTGCCAGCTCCGACCTCAGCAGCTTCACCGGCCTGCGCCAGGGCGATGCCGAGTACGAAGCGCTGGTGTCGAAGATCCGGGATGCAACACTTGCGGCCGGCAAGTATGTGGCAGGTCCGTCGGCCTGGAAGGGCACGCGTGAAGGTTATACCTTCTTCCAGGGGCCACCCGAAACAGCGTTGATCCGCAGTGGTGCGCGGCTGTCGCTGGAAGGCAGTGCGGAGGAGGGACAGCCGCGCGGCGTTGCGCCGATGGAAGGCAGTGAAGGTCCATGAGGGTGCTGGAGATGGTTGAAGCATGAGCGCTGTTTGCATGAAAGCACGGGTATTGATGCTTGCCGCGTTGGCCTTGCCAGCCTGCTTCGTGGGCACAGATGCAGAGGCCCAACCGGCCGCCGCACCGTCGCTGCTGGACGGCGTCTACAACGAAGCGCAAGCCCTGCGCGGCCAGGCGCTGTATTACCAGCATTGCCTGCTGTGCCATGGTGAAACGATGGCTGGCGTCGACAAGGCGCCGGCGCTGGCGGGTCCGCAGTTTGGCAGCACCTGGAATGCCGCGCCGCTGGCTGCCCTTGTCGCGCGCATCCAGACCATGCCACCGGAGAAGCCCGGCAGTCTTACGCTGGCCGAGAGCGTGGACATCCTGAGTTACCTGCTCTGGTACAACGGCCTGCCCTTGGGTGAACAGGAGCTGGCAGCCGCGCAGGATGTGCTCGCACGCTTGAACTTCCAGATGCCGCAAGGCTAGTAATCCAATTTCAGTACCGGAGAATCACGATGCGTACATCGCGGAACCTGTTGCCGACCATCGTACTGGGTGCCTGCGCCTTGTTGGGTGCGGCAAGCACGCTGGCCCAGGAGCAATGGCCCACCTACGGCGGCAATCTTGCCAGCCAGCGCTATTCGCCGCTGGACCAGATCAACCAGGACAACTTCAAGGACCTGCATATTGCCTGGCGTTTGAGCACCGACCGGCTGGGTCCGCGCCCGGATACGCTGTATTCCGCCACGCCGCTGTACGTAAACGGCATGCTGTACACCACGGCCGGTACGCGTCGCGCGGTGGTGGCACTGGACCCTGCCACTGGCGAGCTGCGCTGGATGCACAGTGAAGATGAAGGCATACGCGGCTCGGCCGGTGCGCGCCAGGGCGCAGGGCGTGGTCTGTCATGGTGGTCGAACGCGGACGGCAGCGACCAGCGCATCATCTACGTGACCCCCGGCTACCGCATGATCGCGCTGGATGCGAAGACCGGCGCGCCGGTGCCGTCGTTCGGCGACAACGGCGTGGTGGACCTCAAACTGAACTTCGATCAGCAGATCGATCCGGACGGCGGCAACATCGGCCTCAATGCCACGGCTCTGGTACTGGGTGACGTGATCGTGGTGGGAGCCGCGCATCGCCCGGCCGGCAGCCCGGAATCCACTTGGGATGTGCGCGGCCATGTGCGTGGTTTTGATGCGCGCACCGGCGAGCGCCTGTGGATCTTCCACACCATTCCACAGCCCGATGAGTTCGGGTACGACAGCTGGCAGGACGGCACTGCGGACCAGAACGGCAACGCTGGCGTTTGGTCCCAGATGAGCGCCGATCCGGAGCTGGGGCTCGTGTACCTGCCGGTGGAAATGCCATCGGCCGACTACAACGGCTTCAATCGTCCCGGCGACGGTCTCTATGGTGAGTCGCTGGTAGCCGTTGATGTGAACACCGGTGAGCGGCGCTGGCATTACCAGACCGTGCACCATGGCCTGTGGGACTACGATCTGCCGGCTGCGCCGATCCTGTTCGACCTGCAGCAGGACGGCAATACCATCAAGGCACTGGCGCTGCCCACCAAGTCGGCGTTCCTGTTCGTGCTGGATCGCGCCACCGGCGAACCCATCTGGCCCATCGAAGAACGGCCGGTGCCGCAGTCGGAATCGCCGCATGAAAAGACCAGCCCCACGCAGCCCTTCCCCACCTGGCCGCTGCCCTTCGATCGCCAGGGCTTCACGCTGGATGTGCTGAATGACCTCACGCCGGCTCTGCGCGACGAAGCCGAAAAGCTCGTGGCGCAATACCGCATCGGACCGCTGTACACGCCGCCGGCAGTGGCCACGCCGAACGGGCCGCTGGGCACGCTGATGCTGCCGGCCGATGTCGGCGGTGCCAACTGGCCCGGCGGCAGTTTCGATCCCGAAACCAATCGCCTGTACATCCACTCGCACACGGCGGTATTCACGCTGCAGAACATACCGGCCGATCTCGAGCCCTTCGATCCGAGTCCCGCAGGGCAAGCCGCCAATCCGCGCCCGGCAGCGGCGAACGCCGGTGGTCCGCCGCCGGGCCTGGGTGGTTTGGGTCCGCGTCCCGGTGGTCCCGCTGCACCCGGTGGCCTGGGTCCGCGCGGTGGCACCTTCCTGCAGGGCACGATCCCTCTGATCAAGCCACCGTACGACCGCATCACCGCTTATGACATGAACAGCGGCGAGCAGCTGTGGCAGAAGACGCACAGCACCACGCCCGACAGCATCCGCAACAATCCGGCGCTGGCTGGCCTCGATGTGTCGCGTCTGGGTGCCTATGGCCGTATCTTCATCGGCACGCTAACCACCAAAACGCTGGTGATTGCGGGTGAAGGTGACGTGCACACGAATGCCGATGGTGAAACCGTCGCGTTGCTGCGTGCCTATGACAAGGCTACTGGTGCCGACGTAGCAGGAGAAGTTGCGATGCCGGCGAAACAGACCGGCTCGCCGATGACCTACATGCACAACGGCAAGCAGTACATCGTGGTGGCCGTGAGCCAGTCCGGCGCCAATGCCGGCGCTGAACTCATCGCCTACGCGTTGCCATGAACATCAACAACAAGACAGAGGGGTAAGCCTTATGCTGAAGCATCGTTCGATCCATCCACTGCAGCGCCTGCTCGGTGCCTGCACCGTGGTGTGCTCACTGTTGCTGGCACCGCTGGCAGTGGCGCAAGGCACGCTGAACCAGATCAAGGTCAACGGCCCGTCGCTGGCCGGCAACCTCGAAGGCAACGCTGCCGAGCGTGATGTGTTCGTCTACCTGCCGGCAGGCTACGCCGACAGCGACAAGCGCTATCCCGTTGTTTACTTCCTGCATGGTTACGGTGCCACGGCGCAGATCTATGTGGATGGCGTGCTGCAACTGCCGGAGGCCGCTGACCAGGCTATTGCGGCGGGTGCGCGGGAAGCCATCATCGTGGTACCGGATGCCAGCAGCAACTACGGCGGCAGCATGTACTCCAACTCGCCGACCATCGGCAACTGGGAGTCCTTCATTGCCCATGACCTCGTCGGCTATATCGACACCCATTACCGCACGCTGGCCACACGCGAGAGTCGCGGCTTGAGCGGTCACTCCATGGGTGGCTACGGTACATTGCGCATCGGCATGAAGCATCCAGAAGTATTCAGCGCGCTGTATGCGATGAGCTCCTGCTGCCTCTTGAATACTGCGCCGAACCAGGAAGCCGTCGCGGCGCAGCAACAGCGCATGGCCGAAGGCGACATCAAGGGTGCGCGTGGTTTTGCCAATGCCATGCAGGCGCAGGCCGCCGCCTGGGCGCCCAATCCGCAGAATGCGCCTTACTACTTCGACTTCCCCTACAAGGACGGCGAACAGCAGCCGCTGGTGGCCGCCAAGTGGACTGCGAATTCACCACTGGTGTTCGTGGACCAGTACGTGCCGGCGCTGCTGCAGTACAAAGGCATAGTGCTGGATGTAGGCGACAAGGACGGACTGGAAGCCACCAACACGCAGCTGGATGCAGCACTGACGCGGCTTGGTGTGGCGCACACGTATGAAATCTATGACGGCGATCATGGCAATCGCGTAGGTGAACGCTTCGTCAGCAAACTGTTGCCGTTCTTTTCCGGACATCTGCAGGCGCAATAGGCGGGCGCCACATTCCGGCATTGACTCCCTAGTCCCCCTCCTGCAACCATGGTCTCCACAACAATGGTCCCTGACCGTGGCCCCGGCCACGGATCAGGTTTCTGCAGGAGGGGAGCATGACTGAACGTCGCCAGGTCCTCAGCGGTGCGCTGGCGCTGGTTGCCGTGCCATTCGTTTTGCCATCACTTGCTTCCCGCGCACACGCCGCACCAGCTGCGCTGCCGCAGCCGGCGCTGTTCCTCTACGACCAGAGTTTCACGGCGGCGCGCCACCTGGCAGCGCAGTTGGCCGCTAGCGGTCAGGATGTGACCGGCTTCGAAGGTGACCTTTTGCCGCTGTGGCGGACGCGCCTGCAAGCCTTGTGGCAGGCCGGCCCCGCCGTCGTTGGCGGGCTTACCAACGCCAATGCACTGTTCCTGCTGGAGACACTGGGTGCTGATCATGGTCTCAAGCTTGCTCACCGCGTGGAGCTGACGGCCGTCGCCGAAGCCGAACCACTGTTCCACTGGCTGCTGGTGCCGCGCAGTAAAGCATAGCCGCGCTGCCCGCGTTTCTGCAGTACCCCGAACCATAACAAGAACCGGAAGGAGGCGATATGGCTGTACTACCACCAGGCCTTAGTGCCGAACGCTTCGCCACTGCTGTGGAGCGCATGCGCGACATCGTCGGCGCCGACTGGGTATTCACCAGTGACGAGGATGTGCATCCTTACCGCGATCATTTTTCCTACATCAAGGACCAGCCAAACGAACTGGTACCGTGCGCTGCCGTGGGGCCCGACAGCGTGGAGCAGGTGCAGGGCATCGTCCGTATCGCCAACGAGTTCCGGATTCCGCTCTACACGATTTCCACTGGCAAGAACTTTGCCTATGGTGGTCCGTCGCCCAACGTGCGCGGCAGCCTGGTAGTGGATCTGAAGCGCATGAACCGCGTGCTGGAAGTGGACGACAAGCGCCACTTCGCCGTGGTGGAACCCGGCGTGTCCTACATCGACCTCTACAACCACATCCAGGAGCGTGGCCTCAAGGTGTGGATCGACACGCCTGACCCGGGCTGGGGCAGCCCCATCGGCAACGCGCTGGACCATGGCATCGGCTATACGCAGGGTTTCTACCGCGACCACTTCGGTGCGCACTGCGGTATGGAAGTGGTTCTGCCCGACGGTGAAGTGCTGCGCACCGGCATGGGCGCACTGCCGGGCTCACAAAGCTGGAATGAGTACCGGCACGGCTTCGGCCCTGATCCCGCCGGCCTCTTCGCGCAGGGTAATTTCGGCATCGTCACCAAGATGGGCTTCCGTCTGATGCCGCAACCCGAGCACTGGCGCACCGGCATGGTACGGGTGCCGAAGCGCATGGACCTGATTGGCCTTGTGGCCGCCGTCAACTATCTCACCGATCTGGGCATGATCGGCGAGCCCTGGTATGGCAGCCCGCTGGGCCGCTTGATGGTCGACACGGAATTCCAAGCAGCCGCCATCGCCTTCAACGCCGACAAGCTCGACCAGTTGGCGGCGGCAGCGCAACTGCCCAGTTGGGAGGTGGAACTGCAGTTCTACGGCAGTGAAGGCACCACGCGCGCCGGTTGGGACTATGCAAAGGAAGTCGTGTCCCGCCACGTCAGTGCCGCAACCTTCGTTGACGGCGAATCCTTCACGGTGCCGCTTACTGAAGAACAGATCCACAAGAACTCCGCACCCTACAACTCGCGCATGCGCCGCAACGTTACGCAGGGCAAGCCCGGCATTGGCGTGTGGTACCAGACGGGCCGCACCGAACAGAATCCCAATCGCTGGAACGAAACCCACATCGGTCTGTTCTCGCTGGTGGGACGCAGCGGTGAAGCAGTATTGAAAGCGCAGCAGGATTTCTACGAAGTGGCGCAGATTGCAGGGCTGCCGACGACCTTTCCTTCCGTGACCTCCACGCCGGTGAACTGGTACCAGTTCTCTTTCCTGATGGGCGCCGGCTTTGCTGCGGCGGCGGACAACAGCCCGGAAGGCAAGCAGCGCGCCACGCAGATACTGCGCAAGGTGCTGGAAGAAAATGCCAAGCGCGGCTACGGCGACTACCGTGCGCCGCCCATCCTGCAGGACGAAGTGTCGGACCAGTACTCCTTCAATAACCATGTCCTGCGTCGCTTCAATGAGACATTGAAGAATGCCATTGATCCCAACGGCATCCTGAGCCCGGGGCGCTGCGGCATCTGGCCCGTGGCGTGGAGCCACCTGCGTGGGAGCTTGCGGACATGAAGACTGCTCATGTGATGTTTGCCTGTGGCCTGCTGGCCTGCAGTGTTCCCTCGCTGGCGCAGGAGCTTGAGCCTGCTGCAGCGCGTGGCATGACCAAGTTCCAGCACAGCTGTGCGCCATGTCATGGTCGCGGCCCCGGCGACGATGGTCGCGCCCTGCTGCCGGGTACCGATGCGTTGCGGCTGAAATACCAGGGTTCCCTGCCCGCTGTACTGGAAGACCGCACGGATCTCAGCGCCGAGGCAATCAGCGTATTCGTGCGACAGGGCTCCATGTCGATGCCGCCGTTCCGCAAGACCGAGCTGATGGATGCAGAGATCGTGGACATTGCGGCATACCTTCGCTATTCCTCGACAAAAGCAGCGCAGTAAGCGGGTGGCGAGCAGGCGAAGGCAACGCTGAGTGAGCAGGTATCAGCGCTGAGTACTGGTGAATGGGTTGACCACCTTGACGCCGAAGTGTTTGAAGTCAGCGATGTTGCGCGTTGCTATCGTCAGCTTGTGGATGCGCGCGGTGGCAGCAATCATGGCGTCTTCGTACAAGGTGTCGGAAGCGTTGTGCATCAGGCGTGCCCATTCCCTGAAAACTGCAGCATCCATGACGAGTATGTTGTAGGTCAGCGCCACGGATTCCAGCCATCGCTCCAGCTCCAATGCCTTGTCCTGATCTTGCTGTCGCGTCAGCTCGATACCTGCCTGGATTTCACCAATGGTAACGACTGACATGAACAGGTCCGGGTCGGGAACGGACTTGATCCATGCGACCACGGCACCATGCGGCTTGGGCTTGCGCAGCTCGGATACAACGTTGGTGTCCAGCAAGTACATTGCCTTTCAGCCCAGTGAGGGTGTGCTGCGGCGGCGCGCTTTGCCTCTGGCAGGTACCTGAAGCAGCGTGCGGGCTTCTGGCGCCAGCAGCAATTCCTTCAGAGAGGGGCGAGCAGCGGCAACCAGCCGGTGCCACTCATCGGCCGGCACCAGCACAGCAGCCTCGACACCGCGCTTGGTGACGATTTGTGGACCTTCGTTCAGGCAGGTTTCCAGAAACTCGCTGAAGCGGGCCTTGGCATCCTGTACAGGCCAGGTTTGCATGGTGCGCTCTCCATCTGACTAGATTGCTGACTAGTTTAGCAGTGGTTCGCAGGTCGCGCCAATTTTCCTCTGCAGGACCTGGCTCTCAAGCGAACAAATAGCTGCAAATGGCCACTGACGCGATCACCGCAACCAGATCCGCGATCAGCGCCGCAAGCAGCGTGTGGCGCATGCGCTGGATCTGCACGGCGCCAAAGTACACGGCGAGCACATAGAACGTGGTTTCGGACGAGCCCTGCAGGGTGCTGACGAGGAGGCCGATGTAACTGTCGGGGCCGATGGCGGGGTCGTTGATGATCGACGCCATGATGCCGTAGGCACCGGACCCCGACAGCGGGCGCAGCAGCGCCATTGGCAGGGCTTCGGCAGGCAGACCCAGCGCCGAGGTCAGGCCGCCGAGCGCCATGACCATCACCTCCATCGCACCGCTTGCGCGGAACATACCCACGGCGACGAGGATCGCCACGAGGTAGGGAATGATGCGCAGCGCTACCTGGAAGCCGTCTTTCGCGCCTTCCACAAACACTTCGTAGACGCGCACGCCGCGCGCTGCGCCAAACACCAGGAAACTAACCATCAGGCAGGGGATTATCCACGGCGAGATGCGGCCACCCCACAAAATCATGGCGGGGATCAGCGCGAGGATGCCGACCAGCACCAGCAGCGATACCCAGGCCGGATAGCCGCCGGCATCGGGCGGCAGGGGGTCGGTTGACGCGCCTTCTTCGACCCACGGCCGTGACAGCGGTGCGGAGGCGGCATCCGCTGCTCCCGCCGGGAACACGCGTTGGAAGTAGAGCGCCGCGACGATTGCCGCAATCGTGCCGCACACCGTGGCAAACAAGGTCGTCGGCAGGATTGCTGCAGGATCAACCGAGCCGGCGGCAGCGCGCAGTGCAATCACGGTAGTCGGGATCAAGGTGATGCCCGAGGTGTTGATGGCAAGGAACAGCGCCATCGCATTGGTGGCCGTGCCAGGGCGCGGGTTGAGTTTGTCGAGTTCCTGCATCGCGCGGATGCCGAACGGCGTTGCGGCATTGCCCAGTCCCAGCGTCGTGGCCGAGATGTTCAGGATCATGGCGCCCATGGCCGGATGCTCGGGCGGCACCTCCGGGAACAGGCGCGTCATCAAGGGCCGGATCACGCGCGCGATGATCACCAGCAGGCCGCCGGCTTCGGCGACCTTCATCAGGCCGAGGAACAAGGTCATCAGGCCGACGAGGCCCAGCGCCAGCTCCACCGCGTCACCGGCGGTTGCCAGCATCCCGGCTGACAGTGCTTCCATCGGCGCGGTCACGCCTTCGGCAGGCACATGCGTGAACTCGCCCACCGCGGCCGCGAAAAAGGCGATCAGGACGATACCGAGGAAGATAAAGTTCAAGGGAGCCGCCAGCCCGTGGTACAAGGAAGATGGTGGGGGAGGATAGACGGCTGCTGTCCCTGCGTCGAGTTCAATCCCTGAATCCGGAGATGCCGTCGCTTCGTAAGCCTTTCGTGTAACTACTGACGGTGCCTGCCATGACACGCAAACCACTTGCCCTGCTGCTTTCCTTTGGTCTCTGCCTCGCTCCGCTCGCAGCAGACGCACAAACGCCTGCATTCAGCCTGGGCCTTGAAACAGGCGGTGTATGGCAGTCGCGCAATGATGCCCGCATTCCCAATACCGCCGACAGCAGCCGCTTCTCACTGCGCGAACTGCAAGGCAGTGGTCCTTTCGGCTACTACCGCCTCGAAGGCAGCTGGCAGTTCCGCGACAAGCACCAGCTGCGCGCACTGTATGCGCCGTTCGAGATTACCCGCAGCGCCGTGTCTGAACGCGCCCTGCGCTTTGACGGCCAGACCTTCGCAGCCGGCACCGATACCGAGGCCCATTACCGCTTCGATTCCTACCGCCTGAGCTACCGGTACCGCTTCCATGACAGCAATCAGTGGACCTGGTGGGGTGGTGCAACCCTGAAGGTGCGCGATGCCAACGTCAGGCTGCGCCAGGGTGCCTTGCTGGGGGAAGATCCTGACATCGGCGGGGTGCCGCTGCTCAGCCTGGTCGGACACTACAAGCTGGCTGAGCGCTGGACCCTGGTGCTGGACGCCGATGGCCTGTGGGCTCCGCAAGGACGCGCCTTCGACGTGGCTGTGAAAGCGCGTTATGCCATCAAGGACCGGCTGGCCCTTGGCTTTGGTTATCGCACGCTTGAGGGAGGTGCTGATAATGACACGGTCTACACCTTTGCCTGGCAACACCACGCGCTGGCGGAATTGACCTGGCAATTCTGAGTCAGCTGCTGCCCCGCCGTACGCAGGGCAGCAATTACTGAACCTTACTCCAGCGCAGCGGCGCCGGCAGCAGCCACCATGCCGTCCTGTTCGGACGTGACGCCTGATACGCCCACTGCGCCGATGATGGCACCGTCGATCACCAGCGGCACACCACCTTCTGCCGCAACCACCCCGTCCAGCGTCAGTGCACGCAGGCCAACACCACCGGCTGCTATCGTGTCCTGAAACGCCTTGGTAGGACGCTTGTACATTGCTGCAGTGCGTGCCTTGCCCTGCGCGACATCGACGCTGGCTGTCTGCGTATGGTCACGCTTGACGTAAGCGACGAGCTGTCCGGCGGTGTCGACCACGGCGATGGCAACTGCAAACTCCTGGCGCACGGCTTCTGCTTCTGCAGCTGCCAGCACCACCTTGGCCTGTTCCAGCGTGATGTTGGGGCCATAGCTTTGCGCGTGCACGGCGCTGGCGGCCAGCAGGTTCAGGATCAGGGCAATGAAGGCTATGCGTTTGCTCATGGGGACTTCCTCTCGCTAATGGTGGTGGGTAAGGGATCAATGGCTGCGCCCTGCAGCTCCTGCTGGATCAGGAACAGCCGCGCATCGAATTCCAGCTGATGATAATCCGACAGCATGTATTGGCACAGCCGGTAGAACTCCTTGTTGTGGTCTTTTTCCTTGAGGTGCGCCAGCTCGTGTACCACGATCATGCGCAGCAGCGCCTCGGGCGCCTTGCCGAACAGGGTGCTGATGCGGATCTCGTTCTTGCGCTTGAGTTTGTCGCCCTGCACGCGGGACACGAAGGTATGCAGGCCCAGTGCATGCTTCACGACGTGCAGGTGGTTGTCGTAAACGATCTTGCTGAGTGGCGGCGACTGCTTGAGGTAGCGCGCCTTCAGGGCCAGCACGTAGTCACGCAGGGCGGCATCATTGGCAACGGCATGGGCTTCAGGATACTTGTTGCGCAGGTACTCGCCGAGGCGCTGCTCGTCCAGCATGCGCTGCACCTTCTGCTGCAGTTCGGCGGGGTAGCCGGAGATGTATTGCAGGGCAGGGGGGAGCTTGGTAGTTGGTGGCTTGTCTTGGGTCATGTTCAAGTATTCCGGGTTTGTCTAGTGGCGACTTCGTTGTTCCAGAAGCACATAAACCTTGCCCTTCTCCCGCTTCGCAATCGCAATCACACAGACCACGATTTCGTGATCCAGCACTTCGTACACGAGGCGATAGCCTGATGCGCGCAACTTGATCTTGTATACCGAATCGTAGCCAGCAAGTTTGCTGGAGGGAACTCTGGGGTATTCGAGTCGTTCAACGAGCTTCTTCTTGAGTTGGCTCTTTATGGGAGCAGCAAGCCTCTCCCATTCCTTGAGCGCTGCCGGCAGAAACTTGAGCTTATAGGTCATCCAGTGAAACCGTCACCGCCGCAGCTTTGTGCTTGCGACGTTCCTCAACCAGTTTGGAAAGCTCAATGTCCTCGATGAGGTTCATCAGGACTTCCCAGGTATCTGCCGGCACCAGGTAAGCGGCCGGCTTGTTGTGGTTCAGGATAGCAACGGGGGCGCCATTTGCCTGCGAAAGTAGCGCGGAGGGGTTTTTCTTCAGCTCGGAGATGCTGACGGACAGTTCGGCCAGGACCAGGTGCATGGGTTTTGGCTCCATATAAGGACCATAAGTTGGAGCCAAATATAGTCCACATTACTGTGAGGCGCCATCCGCGACTCAAGCCTCGTCGATCAGGTCCGGCGCCTCATTGCGCACCGAGTTCACCCGCGTACTTACGCGGCGTGCCTCAAAATCAGTGCGTGAACCGGCAATCAACTCCTGCACATCTCCGGGTGAGGTTTCGGCTGCCAGCCAGACTGCCTGATCCGCAGCGTGCAACAGCACCGGCATGCGGTGGTGGATGGCAGCCAGGTCCGGCGCGCCGGTCACTTCCCGCGTCAGCAGCGCGCAGGACAACACGTCATTACCAGCAGGCGAACGCCACAGCGACCACAGGCCCGCGATGGCCAGCACCGGCTCGTCAGGATTGAAGAAGTAATACGGCTGATGCGAACTGCGTCCGCGCGTGGTGGCTGCCGTTTCGTGTTCGTTCCACTCGTACCAGCCCAGTGCCGGCATCAGGCAACGCTGCGTGCGCAGGCTCTGCCGCCACATGGGCTTCTCTGCCGCTTCTTCGCTGCGCGCGTTGAAGCTGAGGGTGGGCAGGCTGTCCTTCTTCCACCAGGACGGGATGAGGCCCCAGCGTGCTCCATCGCCCACAAGCTCGCCATCACTGGAGAGTACTACCGGCACCTGCGAAGTGGGCGCCACATTGAAGCGCGTCACCAGCCCCTGCCAGTTGTGGCGGCCGACGTGGAAGACGCGTTCGAGGGCTTGTTCGTTGGGGGTCAGATAGCGGCCGCACATGGGCTGAAGTCCTCTGCTGCAGTGCCGGCAGCACGCGGCACGCAGCCTATTCTGGCACACACTATCCGATTGTGGTTCCATACGGCCCCATCATAAACCGGATGCCAGAATCACCTCATGAAATCCCGCCACCTGCTCAACTCCGGCCGTCTGCTGCTGCTCGCCAGCCTCACTGCCGGCACTGCATTCGCCCACCATTCCTGGACTTCCGAGTACGACGCCAACAAGGCGCTGACCGTAAGCGGTGTAGTCACCAAGGTCGAATGGACCAATCCCCATGTCCACATCTATCTCGATAGCAGCGATGACAGCGGCAAGGTCACGGCCTGGAATTTCGAAATGGCCAGCGTACTGTCACTGGAGCGCGGCGGTTGGTCCCGCCGTACCATCAACCTGGGCGACATGCTCACCATCGAAGGTTTCGGCGGCCGCGCAGTAACCGAACGCGCCATTGCCAGCGCCATCAAGACCAATGACGGACAGAGCCTGTTCGTCGAGTTGCCAAAAAATTGAGGGACAGGCGCATGGCGCAGCGTAAGGCGGGGACAGTCATGAGGCACGCAAGCAGGGTACTTTTTTGCTTGCTGGCAGGCCTGTGCCTGTCGCAGCCACTGCTGGCGCAGCAGGTGATGCAGCGCGTGGGCGGTGCCAATGGCCCGGCCACCATGGAAGCGATGGCGCAGTTGCCGGTGCCGATGCTGGCAGACGGCACGGTGGATCTGTCCGGCGTATGGATCGACGGTGGCACGGGCCGGGCCGAGGATCTGCTGCCGGCGGGCAAGCTGCAGGAGCTGATGCTGCCGGCAACCCGCGACAAATACCTGGCCCGCGACCCTGCCGATGATCCCTACAACTGGTGCATGCCCGGCGGCCCCGTGCGCATCACCGGCGGCTTTGCCTGGCGTTTCGTGCAGCACCCCACCATCGATGCGACCCACATCTTCATGCTGCAGGAAGGCAACGCCCACACCTACCGGCAGATTTTCATGGATGGGCGTCCGCATCCCGAAGACCCGCGTCCCACCTGGTATGGTCACTCCATCGGACACTGGGAGGGCACTACGCTGGTGATCGATACGATTGGCCTCAACGACATTTTCTGGCTGGACGTTGGCGGCACGGTGCACACGGAGCAACTGCATGTGGTGGAGCGCTGGACGCGGGTTGACTACACCACCTTCCAGCGTGAGGTGACGATAGATGATCCGGGTGCCTACAAGGAGCCCTTCACGCTCAGCTATACCGCCAAACTGGCACAGCCAGGCAGCGACATCCTCGAGTACATCTGCATCGAGAACAACCAGTATGGCGTCGCGGGCGGCATCGTGGACGCAGCAGAGTAGCGCAGGCGTAAACGTTTCACGACAACCACGGCAAGAACAGAAATATCCATGTCAGGACCAGGCAGCAACCCGGCACCGGACAAGATGTTCGGCATCGGCATCGACTTCGGCACCTCCAACAGCGTGGCAGCCATCTTCGACGGCCAAACCGTGCGCATCGTGGACTTCGGCAAGGGCAAGCACTCGCTGCCCTCTGCCTGCTACCTGAACAGCAGCCTCCTTGCCATCACCGGGCAGGAAGCGCTGGATGCCTACATCGACGACAACACCGGCCGCCGCGTGGAGCTGGCCGCGATTGCCCTCGGCGAGGCCAACACCTCCACCGGTTCCTACGACAGCGAGAGCGGTCTGCCGCAAACGGCCCAGCCCAACCTGATCTTCAGCCAGGCCATGTTCGATGTGAACCTGCCGGGCCGGCTGTTCTACGGCATCAAGCAGATGCTCAGCGCCAGTGATGACACCGTGCTGCCGGTGTTCGACAAGCAGTACCGCCTGGAAGCCATCATCACGCCGATCCTGCTGCGCATCCGCGAGCGCGTGGAGCGCACCCTGGCACAGCTGGGGGCACTGCAGGTGCCGGACCACGCCGTGCTCGGGCGCCCGGTGCGCTTTGAACGCTCCGCTGACGGCGGCAATGCGCGCGCTGAACGCCGCCTGAGCGCGGCCTTCCACCACGCCGGCTTCCGCAACCAGCTACCGTGCTTTGAGCCCGTGGGCGCCGCGATCAACTACCTGCACAGCCAGCGCGAACGCCCCAGCGGCACCCTGCTGACCGTGGACTTCGGCGGCGGCACCCTGGACTTCTGCCTGTTCCGCGAAGGCGCCGAAGGCTTTACCGTGCTGGGCACCTACGGTGTTGCCCTGGGCGGCAACCACATCGACCAGATGCTGTATGCCAAGCTGCTGTTCCCGCTGCTGGGCGAAGGCACCACCGGCAGGTTCTTTACGCCAGAGGGCTGGATGGAAAGCCGCTTTGTGTTCAGCGAGTACGCCGAGCGCCTGCTGAACTGGCCGGTGTCCTACCTGCTGAACCAGAACCGCTACCTCACGCCACTGCGTGAGATGGTGCAGCACGGCGGCGAACACGCCGCCAAATTCCAGCGCCTGCTGGACCTGATCCAGTTCAACTACAGTTATCTGGTGCTGCAGAAGATCAAGGCCTTCAAGGAAAGCTTTGCCACGCAGACGCAAGCGACACTCGATCTGCCGGAGCTGGACCTTGCGCTGACGCTGGACCGCACGCAGTTTGAAGCGGCCATTGCGCCGGCTACTGCGCAGTTTCAGCAGGCGCTGGAAGAAGCGTTAAGCAGCATGGGGGCGGATGCGGAGAAGATCGACAGGGTCATCTGTGTGGGGGGTTCCACGCAGTTGGCGCCGATCAGAAGCACGTTGGAGCAGCGCTTCCCGGGGCGGGTGGTGACGCATGAGATATTCACCAGTGTGGCGGCGGGGTTGGCGATACGGGATTATCAGAGACAACTAAAGGACTTGCAGTGATAACGCCGCGCACCAAACCGACGGCATGTTGTAAGGCATGCTCGCAAACACCGCCTCCACCCGCTTGATCGCATTCCCCTCAATCTTGAACAGTTCAATCAAGATAAAACTGTGCGGATAAAAAAAGATCGACTTCTGCTTGGTGCCATCCGTCCACGTCACATCCATCACCTTGCCGCTGTGGTCCATGAAGGCGGCTGACAGCACTACGCCCATCTCCTCATCCACCAGCGGGAAGCGGCGGTCGCGCAGGCGGTCGTCGTAGATGTACTGGCCGAGTTTGAACTGTTCTTCGCAGCCCATCTTGGCAATGTCGTAGTTGGGGATATTGGGGTTGTTTGTCGTCAGCAGGCCGTTTTCCACGCGGTTGCAGTCTTCGGTGAAGTGCGTGAACAGCGTGCCGTCGTTCAGCTGGATGGTGTCGAAGTAGCCGTCGGCCACGCTGATCATGCGTTCGCGTGCCTGGCGCTGCTCCTGCGGTACTGGCGTGGACCACAGCGCATGCGGTGCGTCGTAGCCTTCGGTTACCGGGAAGGGCGAGGTGTCGATCTTGCGCGACAGCACGGTTTCAATTTCGGTGATCAGGCGGTCTTCCACCTTGAAGCGCAGCGCAATGATGGCGGGCGTGCCGTGTTCTTCCACCACGTCGATCAGCGCCACCTGGCCCTGCGTAGGGTCGGCCAGCTTGAGGTCGTAGCCGCGCATGCCGTTGATGGTGTTCCACAGGCCGTCGCCCACGGCCAGCACGATGCCGTTCTCGGTGAACTTCACATCACGCGCTATGGGTGCGGCGCTGACATCGCCTTGCACCATGGCGGCCATGTACTGGTCCACGAGTTCATACAGGCAGGCGCGGTCGCACAGTGGTGCAGGTGGCTCGGCGGCGTTTGCCGCTGTGCTCAGCAACAGCGGCGTGAGGCAGGCAAGGCCGCCCAGGGCAAAGCGGTGGCTGATGTGCATTGTCACTGTCCTGTGATCGGATTGTTGTAGTGATAGGGTGGGATGAAAGGCTCCGGGAAGGGGCTGTACTGCACCGTGGGCGCACCATCCGGTGTGGTGTTCTCCTTGGTGCCGGGCAGTTCCACGGCGCCCTTGTTCCAGCCGGTGTCGTAGTCGACATAAAAGCCGATGTAGCTGTGCAGCTTGCTGAGTTTCCAGGTGCCTGCGTCCTTGCGGTATTCGTTTTCGTAGGTGGCTTCGCCCCAGCGCGCTTCGGCGCCGAGCTTGCCGACCATCATGAACGAGCGCCAGCGGGCCTTGGCACTTTGGCCATCGGCGGCAACGTGGATGACGGGCTGCAGCTGCATGTGGTTGTACATGCGCCCGTACTCCATCGGGCCCAGCGCTTCGAAGTAGGTGCGGATGTTCTCGCGACCGATGAAGAGGCCGCGACCGGCGATTTCCAGCGTGGCGTCGTCGGTGAACAGCGCAGCGGCATCGTCCCAGCGGCTCTTGTCGACATAGTAGCCGTAGCTGGCCTGCAGGTTGGCGATGGCGACGTAGTCGTTGGCAGCCTGGGCCTGCGTGCGCAGCGGGGCCACTTCCCCCTGCAGGCTGGCGACCTGCTGGTTCAGGGTCTGCAACTGACTCTGCAGGCCGACGAACTGCGGGATGAAGAAAGCCATGGTGATCAGCACGAGGGCGAGCAGGGCAATGGATTTGAGTTGCGCGGACATTTGCGTTCCTGTTGTTTTGCATCGCCGGAGCCGGCTGTAGCAGGGAGCCTAGCCCCTTGCCGGCAATACTGGCAATAGTGGTGGTGAAGGTGGTAGAAACGACGCCACTGTGCGGGCCGCAATCGTTTGCAGCTGCCACCACCGCCTACGGGAGAATCCGATGACGACATCACGCTGGATTACTGGCCTGCTGCTCTGCCTGGCCACTGCCTTGAGCCAGGCACAATCGCTGGCGCCGCCCCATGCGCCGCTGGAAGAGGGCAAGGCCGTGCCCGTCACGGCGCATCCGGATCAGCTGCAGTTGCTGCAAAGTGCCGTGCCGGAACTGGCAGCCAACAAACAGCGCGTGTTCGACTATTGGCGCCGGGTGCAGGTGGCCGCGCAGGTAGAGGCGGTTGAGGAGTTCGTGGCGCCGGGCTACATCGAACACAACCCCTTGCTGCCCACGGGACGCGAGGGCCTCAAGCGCAGCGTGGCAGCGCGCACCGTGCAAGCCCCGGTGCCGGACACCATTCCCGATCTCATCACCATGGTGGCGGAAGGCCCCTGGGTCGCGCTGGCACTGGTCACGCACTATCCAGAGCCGGATGGCTCGGGCGATACCTACAGCTCCACGCATTTTGAACTGTTCCGGCTGGAAGCCGGCCTGATTGCCGAACACTGGGACTCCACGCTGTTCCGCGCCGGGCAGCAGGTGCCGGATCATGGCGCGGACGCCGCGCTGCCCGTGGTGGGTATCGTCGGCCTGGACCAGTTGCCCATGGTGCTGCATGACGACCCGCAACTGTTTGCCAACAAGCGCCTGGTGTTCGACATCTGGCGCCACATGCCGGAAGGCGGGCGCGAGGAAGTGGCAGAGTTGTACATGGACCCCATCTACATCCAGCATAATCCCAACGCCGCCACGGGGCGGGCCGGTGCCAAGGAATATTTCAGCCGCCGTCCCGACACCGCCATCGATCCCGTACTGGAAGCGCCGCTGGTAGCACTGTTCGCGGAAGGCGATCTGGTGGTGCAGGTACTGGAGACCGAGCGTGTGCAGAACGGCGTGACCTACAAGGTGCCCTGGTTCGACATGTTCCGCATTGCCAATGGCCTCGCCATCGAGCACTGGGACACCGCCTCGAAAGGCGAACTGCCCGCCATCTTCAGCGAAGCAACTGACTGATTACTGCCGTAGGGGCGGGCCCCCGTGCCCGCCCTTGGTGTGATTGACGTCTGACCACGGGCGGGCACGGGGGCCCGCCCCTACCACAAGATCCACTTATGCGTACGCGACAACTCAAGGCGCTTTCTTTGGCAGTGGCTACCGCCGTTGTGGCTACAGCAGGGGTGGCCCTGCCCGCACTGGTGCAGGCCC
Organism: Pseudohongiellaceae bacterium; assembly: GCA_044338855.1. GTDB lineage: Bacteria > Pseudomonadota > Gammaproteobacteria > Pseudomonadales > Pseudohongiellaceae > CAILUG01. The sequence continues at coordinate 24,321 of JBIIWP010000015.1, forward strand.
AGGCCTTCTCCGAAGCGGCAAACTCTCCCACCAACTACGCCCGCGGCGACATCCCGGCGGCGCAGAGCTGTGAAAGTCTCGCGCAACTGCAACTGCACGAAGTCCTGCGCATGACCGCCACCACCATCGCAGCCGAAGGCAACGTGCCCGCGCACTGCCGCATCGACGGCACCATCGATCCGGAGGTGACTTTCCAGGTGAACCTGCCGCTGGCCTGGAACGGCCGCTTCTACATGGTGGGCAACGGCGGCCATGCCGGCCAGCAGCCAACCGATCCTTCCTCTGCGCCCAACCGCAACGCCGCGCTCAGCAACAGCTTCGTGATCGCGATGACGGACACGGGCCACGATTCCGCGAAGGAACCGGGTGCCAGCTTCGTGCTGAGCAATCCGCAGAAGGGCATCGACTACGCCTACCGCGCCGTGCACGTGACGGCCACAACGGCCAAGGCCATCGCCAATGCCTACTATGGCAGCCCGGTGCAGTACGCCTACTGGAATGCCTGCTCCAATGGCGGCCGCCAGGGCCTGCTGGAAGCGCAGCGCTACCCGGACGATTTCGACGGCATCGTCGCCGTAGCACCGTGGGTGGACCAGACCGGCTTCAGCATCGGTGCCGTGTGGAACCAGCAAGCGCTGGACGATGTGCCGCTGACTGCCGGCAAGATCGGCCTGCTGGCGAATCATGTGATGCAGAAGTGCGATGCCGTTGATGGACTGGAAGACGGCCTCATCGACGACCCGCGTGCCTGTGATTTCAGCGTGGCACGAGATGTGCCGGCTTGTGCTTCTGGCGCGGACAGCGACAGCTGTCTCACGCCGGAGCAGGCTGAGGCCATCCAGAAAGTCTACGACGGTCCGCGCGACAGCTCTGGCAAGCAGTTGTTTCCGGGCTTCATGCTGGGCAGTGAAGCGCTCGTCACCGGCCCCAACGGCACGCAGAGCAGCCCTTGGATGGGCTTGATCGTACCGCCCGCACCGGGCGAGATCACGGCGGACTTCAATCTGGCGAACAACACACTGCGTTATCTGGCCCCGTTGGTGCCCGATCCCGACTGGGATTACCGCAGCTTCAACTTCGACCGTGATGGAGCACTGCTGGATCGCTGGAGCCGACTGGCCGATGCCACCGATCTGAATCTGCGTGATTTCCGCGCGCGCGGCGGCAAACTGCTGATGACCTACGGCTGGTCTGACCAGGTGCTGCAGCCGATGATGGGCGTGAACTACTACGAGCAGGCTGTCACCGCCAATGGCGACAACGGCGAAGATTTCATGCGCCTGTTCATGATTCCCGGCATGACGCACTGCAGCGGCGGCATTGGCCCCGACCAGCATGATCCGGTCACTGCCGTGATCGACTGGGTGGAGATGGGGAAGGCGCCGGGGTTGATGGTGGCGAAGAAGGTGGTGGGCGGTGAGGTAACGCGCTCGCGGCCGCTGTGTCCCTATCCGCAGGTGGCACGGCACACGAGTAGTGGCAGTACGGATGATGCGGCGAACTTTCGGTGTGAGGCTCCTTGAGATTGGTGCGGGGGCCGCGTCTGTGCGAAGTGACTTGAATTTGGCGCAGGGGCCGACGCTCCCGCCTGGCTCGGCCCCGCCCCACACCAAAGCCCAAGCTGTTGTGTATTGCCAGCACCCGGGCTCCAATACGAATATAGCGACCACCGCAATCAGGAGTACCCCCGTGTCAAACCAGCCAGCACCAGCAAATCCAGCCCTTGCCTCAGAAATCGCGCGCATCTTCGCCCTGCAGAAGGCCAACCAGTGGAACGTCAAAGCCTCCACCGCCGAACAGCGCAAGGAAAAACTGCGCAAGCTGAAAGCCTCAGTCGAAGCGCACGCCAACGACATCGTGAAAGCCGTGCAGCAAGACACGCGCAAGCCCGAGCAGGAAATCCGTATCACCGAAGTGCTGAACGTCACCGGCAACATCCAGCGCAACATCGACAACCTCGATGCCTGGATGAAGCCGCAGGAAGTGCAGCCCTCCATGAACGAGAAGGACAAGGCGCGCATCATTTCCGAGGCGCGCGGCGTCTGCCTGATTCTGGGCCCCTGGAACTTTCCTCTGGGACTGGTGCTGGGCCCGCTCGCAGCCGCCATTGCCGCCGGCAACTGCTGTATGGTGAAGCTCACGGACCTGTGCCCGGCTACCGCGAGCGTGGCTGCCAAGATCATCCGGCAGGCCTTCGATGAAAGTGAAGTGGCCTTGTTCGAAGGCGGCGTTGAAGTAGCAACTGCTCTGCTGGAGCTGCCCTTCAACCACATTTTCTTCACCGGCAGCACGCGTGTTGGCCGCATCGTCGCAGCAGCGGCAGCGAAGCATTTGTCGAGCATGACACTGGAGCTCGGCGGCAAATCCCCCGTCATCGTGGATGAAGGCGCCGATGTGAAGAAGATCGCCGGCGACCTCGCCGCAGCCAAGCAGTTCAACGGCGGCCAGGCCTGCATCTGCCCCGACTACGTGTTCGTGAAGGAATCACAGAAGGATGCGTTGATCGCCACGTTTGCAGCGAAGGTAAAGGAGAACCTCTACGGCGAAGACGGCAAGATCAAAAAGGCCAACATAGCCCAGATCATCAACGCGCAGAATTTCGCGCGCATCAAGCGGTTGTTTGACGACGCCATTGCCAAGGGTGCCAAAGTGGCCGTTGGAGGCATACTGGAAGAAGCGGACCTTACCGTGCATCCGACGCTGCTGACCGGCGTAACGCCGGACATGCAGATCATGCAGGAAGAAATCTTCGGGCCCATCGTGCCGGTGCTGACCTACAACACCATTGACGAAGTCATCCACTACATCGCGGATCGTCCCAAGCCGCTGGCGCTGTACGTGTACAGCAACAACCAGGGCAACATCGACAAGGTGCTGAGCCGCACCTCATCGGGCGGCGTCACGGTGAATGGTGTGTTCTCGCACTATCTGGAGAACCAGTTGCCGTTTGGTGGTGTCAATGAGAGTGGCAATGGTAGCTACCATGGCGTGTTCGGCTTCAGGGCTTTCTCGCACGAGCGTGCGGTGTACCTGCACCAGTAAAGGAAGCCTGAGCTGCCATTCCATCCTTACACCGGGTACCCGCTGACATGCAGACAAAAACATTACTGGCTCTCGGTCTCCTGCTCGCCGCCCACAGCACGCAAGCAGAGGAAAACATCCTGTTCATCGGCAACAGTTTTACCTTTGGTTATGGGTCGGCAGTGGTGTACTACCGTCCGGATTCCGTGACTGATCTGAATGGCACGGAGAAGGGCGGCGTGCCGGCGCTATTCGAGGCATTTACCGAGCAAGCGGGCCTGCAGTACGACGTCTATCTGGAAACCGAACCCGGCAGCGGTATGGACTTTCATCTCGACAACCGGCTTGCCACCATCAACCGCCGTGGCTGGGATGCCGTGGTGATGCATGGGCACAGCCTGCTCGATCAAGCGAAGCCGGGCGATCCGGCGAAGCTCATCAGCAGCGCGCAGGCACTCAGCGCAGCGTTGGCATCGAGCAATCCTGAAGTCGACATCTACCTCACCGCCACCTGGTCGCGTGCCGACCAGATTTATCCTGCAACTGGAGCCTGGGCCGGCAAGCCGATCGAGGCCATGGCGCGAGATGTGCGCAGTGCCTTTGACGCCGCCGCGCGCACTGCAACTGCCGTGAAGGCCGTTATCCCGGTAGGTGAAGCATGGAATCGCGCCATGCAAACCGGTGTGGCCGACGCCAATCCCTACGACGGCATCGAGTTCGGCAAGCTGGATCTGTGGACCTGGGATCACTATCACGCCAGTGCCGCTGGCTATTATCTCGAAGCGCTGACTGTGTTCGGCATGGTTACCGGCCGCGATCCGCGCAGCCTCGGCGACAGCGAATGTGCCGGGTTTGAGTTGGGGTTTTCGCAGCAGCAGGTTCATGCGCTGCAACAGGTGGCCTTCGACGAGCTGGCGGCTGCGGGTCATGTCGAGGCGGTGCCATTCGTGCTTGCGCAGCCGGTTACTGCAGTGCGCTGTCTGCATTGAAAACAGACTGGTGTTGGTGCTTGTAACGATTGGCAATAGGCAATGAGGGCAACAGAACATGAAAGATTCACCTTTTCCGCAGTGCCTGTTGGCTGCGACCGTGCTCGTTCTTAATCTGCTGCAGCCGAGCGAGAGCCATGCACAGAACAGGGCTGGTATCGAGGACGAGGCTGTTGCCTGGCTGCAGCAATTTATTCGTACCGATACAGTGAACCCACCGGGTAACGAATACCGCGCGGTGGAATTTTATTCAAAGATATTTGCTGCAGAAGGTATTGAGTACGAAACGGCGGAAAGCGCTCCGGGGCGTGGAAATATATGGGCTCGAATCAAGGGTGGCAATGAGCTTGGTCTGATCCTGCTGCAACATACCGACGTGGTGCCTGCAGACAAGGACTACTGGACGATTGATCCGCTCTCCGGCGACATACGCGACGGCTATATTCTTGGCCGTGGCGCTCGTGACATGAAAGGTCTTGGTATCGTCCATCTGGCCGCTTTTCTCAGCCTGCATCGTTCCGGGATTGAGCCGAACCGGGATGTGGTTTTTCTGGCCAGTGCTGACGAGGAAGCTGGTGGGGAATTCGGTGTGGGCTGGTTGCTTGCCAATCGTCCGGAAATATTTGCCGGAGCGGGGATCCTGCTCAATGAAGGGGGCGCCGCCGGCAGAGAGCTTGATGAAGTAGTTTTTGGCGTGGAAGTTACCCAGAAAGTACCAGTCTGGTTACGTCTGACAGCGGTTGATGTCCCCGGTCACGGATCTGCGCCGAGGACCACCAGTGCAGTAAGCCGGATTGTGCATGCATTGAGTCTCATGCTGGAGAATCCCTTTCCACCGCGAATCATTCCAGTGGTGGCATCCTATTTTGAAGGGCTGGCGCTCTCGACAGGACCGGAGTGGGCAGCAGCGTATGCGGACATGAACGAAGCCATCCAGGATCAGGAGTTCATGAGCAAGCTGCACACGGATCGCCCCGGTCATCATGCGCTGACCCGTGATACTTGCTCCATGACGCGTATGGAGGGGTCGGGCAAGATCAATGTTGTGGCTCCCGAAGCAAGGGCGGAACTTGATTGCCGCATACTGCCCGACAAGTCTGCTGAGCAGTTTGTCGCAGAACTGACTGAGTTGATCGCGCCGGCAGGAGTGGAGATCGAAACCTTGATGGCCTTCACGCCAGCGATTTCCACCACAGACTCGCGACTGTTTCGTTCCATTGAAAACGTTACTGGGGAATTGCATCCAGGGTCGCGAGTACAGCCGGAGGTAATGACAGGTTTTACTGACAGCCACTTTACCCGTGATCTCGGCATCATAAGCTACGGATTTAATCCGTTGATTACGAATGAAGGTGAGCACACCGGCATACACGGCAATGACGAGCAAGTGGGAGAGGCCGCGTTCCGGCAGGGAGTCGGCGATTTTTATGCGGTGATCAGAAATCTGGTTTATGACTGAGCGTCGGTTTGCTTGGATCCGGAACGCATAGCGGCCAGTGGCGGTTCTGCGGGCGGACATATCGCGCTCGTTCTGTTCAATCCCGTTGTTGACACATCGCAACTCGTCACTCGGTTCGGCATGCGCAGGTAAGAAGCCTCGCCCGCGCACCATGTTGGCCGCAACTTTCCGCCGACAGTCATCTTCTACGAGCGAAAGCAAAGTCCCCGCATGCGCGTTGATTGAGGAATGGATGAGCAGCTTTACACACTGGCGACTGTCGATTTTCTTGCCGATGGTGGCGATCTGCTGAAGCTGCTGACTACATTGAGACAGGCCAAGCGTCTGAATGCACCAGTCAGTGAAGGGAATTGCGCAATTGGTTGGTGCAGTAAGTATTCAGACTTTCCCCGACTTTTATCGCCTTGATCGCCAAGGCCTTGTGCAGGTCTTCGCCGACGCGGATGACAAACTTTCCTGAAAACTCTTTCTCCGCAAAAGCCTCGGGAAGTTCGCGGCCCTCCTTTTTGTAGAGTGCCACCCACTCCTCAACGATCTTGCAGAGCTTTTTGTAAACATCGGTTTCATTCTTGCCATGGCAACAAGGGCCAATGAGTCCCGGCGCAGAGCCGATGTAGCACTGATCCTCATCGGACCATTCCACAAGTTTTAGATAACGATCGCTGGTTTTCATTGTTTGCTTTCCTCAATGCACGCGCTGACTTCCTTCTCCTGATAAGGAAGAGCATCGCTCCCGGGATTTCCGGACAAGGTGATGCGGACACCTGACGGATGGATGAAATTCCGATGGCTGCCTTTCCCGCCGCGGTCGACGAAACCGGCACGCTTCAATAAAACGACAAGCTCGCGAACCTTCCTTGGCATGGATATGGTACTACTCTGGTACTAGTGGCGTGAAGTGGTCGAAAACAGCCGGCTGCATCTGAACAGGCTGATCGAATTGACTATAGTCCAGGGCCCGAATTTCCGCCGGAAGGAATGTAAACGGCCTGTCTCTAGATTCGGATGAGGTGCTGCTCCGTCGCCCCGTTCACTGCAGGCAGCGGGATGGCGTGATCGAAAGTGACAAACCTGCCTCCGTGTTTTATCGCAAGCGCAAGCAGGTAGGCGTCGGTGATCTGGCGCGAGTTGAGCAGTTGCGACCAGTCGAACAGCGGCTTGTCGAGCAGCGATACGCGGTCGGGCCAGAACTGATGGCTTTCGGTTGCGGTGGCTTCGCGCAGCAGGTCGGCGATCACCGAAGGGGCTCGCGCGTTGGGATAGGCAGGCAGGGACATGATGCGGATGCAGCCGTTCTGGGTGAGCGGGCAGGAGGCCCAGCCCTCATCGATATGCTCGCCCAGCCATTGCATGGCCTGGCTATGGTGGATATGGGAGCTGTCGCAGAGGGCAATCAGGACGTTGACGTCGAGCAAGGCGCGCATCACACCCCCTGCTCGTCGCGCAGTTTGTCGACAACATCGTTGGTAACGAGGGTTGCGCTGGGGGGGAGGGGCCGGAAGCCGTAACTGGCGGGCAGCTCCTGGAGCTCCCGTCCCGCAGCCTGGGCGGGCTTGAGCAAGGCCTGGCGCGCAAGGGCGGAGAGAACCTCGCCGGCAGTCTTGCCCTGGCGCCGGGCCAGCTCCTTCACGGCGCTGAGCACAGAGTCATCAATGTCGAGAGTGGTACGCATGGCCGGATACTCCGAAGTGATGCGGTGATGCGATTGCATCAGATGCGATGATGCTGGGGCGACGGCCTGGTGTCAAGGGAGCAGCACGACGGTGACTCGCTTGCTACGGCACCTCCTGTTCCGCACCCTCGCGCAGCCCCGCAAATTCATCCCCCGGATTCCACTGCGGCATCGCCGCGTTGTTGGCGATGCGCCACGACACCAGCAGGTTTAGTACGGCGTCCTGCACCACGCCCTCGAAGTTCCACTCATCCGTCACCTCGTCACTGGGCTGGTGGTAGTGCAGGTCCGTGTAGCGGTTGATCTGTTCTTCGCCCCAGCCGGCGGGCTGGCCGATGATGTCGGTGCCGCTGTCGAGGTAGGTGGAAGGAATGCCCACGCGCGCAAAGCTGAACTGGTCCGAACGGTAGAACGAGCCGCGATCGGGGAACTGGTCGGCCAGCACCACGCGTCCTTGCAGTGCCGCCACTTCTTCCACCACGGCATCGAGATCGGACTTGCCGTAGCCGATGTAGGTAAGGTCGCGCGTGGGGCCCCAGATGCCGGGGCCGTCGACGTTGATGTTGGCGGCGATCTTTTCGACGGGGAAGGTGGGATTCAGGGCGTAGTGCAGTGAACCCAGCAGACCCTGCTCTTCGGCACCCACGAAGTTCACCACGATGGAGCGGCGTGGTGCGAGGTCCAGCTCGGAGTAGGCCTTTGCGATCGACATGATCAGCGCCACGCCGGAGGCGTTGTCGAGCGCGCCGTTGTAGATGAGATCCTCGCCTTCGGCACCGGTCGGATCGGCCATACCAAGATGATCATGATGGGCCGTAAGGATGACGGCCTGGTCACGCAGCAGCGGATCGCTGCCGGGCAGTATGCCGATGACATTCGCACTTTCGGTGGCGGTCATGGTCACCGGCAGGTCGATACTGGTGCGCAGGCCGAGCGAAACGGGGCGGAACGCGGGGCTGCGGGCCTGCTCCACCAGTGCGGCGAGCTCATGGTTCTCCAGTGCGAGCAGGCGCTGTGCGGCCTCTTCGGTAAGCCAGCCGCGAGCCTGCAAACGTGGTTCGTCGCCGGCAGGAAGTTCGAATTGATCGCCGCCCCAGGAGGTCTGCACCACCTGCCACGGATAACCTGCAGACGGTTGCGTGTGGATGATGATGGCGGCTGCCGCACCCTGGCGCGCGGCCTCCTCGTACTTGTAGCTCCAGCGGCCGTAGTACAGGCGCGTTTCGCCTTCGAACAGCGTCGGCTCCCAGTCGGGATCGTTGTTCAGCATCACCAGCACTTTGCCGCGCAGGTCCTCGCCCTTGTAATCGTCCCAGCCATACTCCGGTGCCGTGATGCCGTAGCCGACGAACACGAGCTCCGCGTCCTGCAGTGCGGCTGCACCCGCCTGCAGGCCGGAAGTCACGATGAAATCCGTGCTGCGCACGAGATCCAGCGAACGCTCGCCGGCTTCAAAGCGCCAGACGTCGGGTTGCTGCGTGCGCAAGCCGAGCAGGCTGAAACGTTGCAGGAAGCTGCCATCATCCGCACCGGGCTGGAAGCCGAGTTCGGCTAGCGCGTTGGACAGGTAGTCCTGCGTGAGGCGATCGCCGTCGCTGCCGGGGGCGCGGCCGGCGTAGCGATCGTCGGAGAGTTCGAGTGTCAGTGCACGCAGGTAGTCCCCCGTGATGGCAGCGGTAGCGGCCTCGGCGAGTTGCTGCAGTTCCGGGTCGACGACCGCAGTGGAAGCCTCGGGTGCCGGTGCAGGAACCGGCAAGACAGCGACCGGCGCCTCGGAGGGGCTACAGGCTGCCAGCAAGGCAAGCAGGCCTGGCAGCATAGCGGCGCGAAACAGGTACTGGGATGAATTCATGGCGGGTCCTCAGGTGGCGTAGTCACAGGAAGCAAGCAAGTTATATGCCTCCTGCGCGCCTTGCTCAAGAACTCCTGCAGATTCTTGTTGCCGGGCTAGACTGTGGTCAGAATTAGTATGATGCTCACGGCAATGGCAAGCGCAAGATGAAAATCAAGCGCATTCTGGATTGAGTGCAACATGATTACCCTGGCCAAAGACACGCGCTTTGTTCTCTGCATCGATGCGATGGATTGCGAAGATCTGGAGAAGAGCAAAGTTTACCCACTGCTGGCTGATCCCAAGGCAGAACAAAACGGTTACCTGCGTGTAGTCGATGCCTCGGGTGAGGATTATTTATATCCCGCTGTCTGCTTTGTCAGTCTGGATATCCCGGTTGCCGCGCGCAAGGCGCTGGGTGTTCTGAGGTAACTTACGACTCTGATTGCTTTGGGCACAAAAAAGCCGGTGGGGTTGCCCGCACCGGCTTTTGTGTTTCAGTACTTAACTATTGCTGGTTGGCAGGAGCGTCCTGATTGGCACGCATAATCACGTAGGCACGCACCGCCTGTGCCTGTTCCTGATCCATCACGCTGGCAAACGACGCCATGCCGTTGGGCTCCAGTGCGCCGCCGAGTACCACCTGGGTCCAGGCATTCGCATCGTGCAGGTAGGGCGTGCGGCGCAGATCGGGCAAGAGGCCCACGCCGACCACGCCGGCACCGTGGCAGCTGCCGCAGTAGGTTTCGAACAGCGGTGCGCCCATGGCGATGGTGTCATCCGTAGCTTCGTGCGGCGGCGGGGTCATCGGCGGACGCTGGAACTCCGGTGCCGGCGGCAGCGTGCCGTCAGCGCCGAGCTTGTACACCAGCAGGCGCGAGATGTTGGGCAGGGCGTAGCCTTTCATGTTGGTGTCGCCACCGATCATGGCCCAGGAACCACCGGTGCCGGCCATGATGGCCACGTACTGCGTGCCGTCGATTTGATACGTGATGGGCGCGGCCATCACGCCGGTCTGCACGTGCGAGCTCCACAGTTCTTCGCCCGTGTCGGCGCGCAGCGCGGTGAACTGGCCGGAGCCGGTGCCCTGGAACACAAGACCACCGGCCGTGCTGAGCGCACCACCATTGGTCGGGCCTGCACGTTCCTTGCGCCATACTTCACGCTGGTTGACGGGGTCCCACGCGATCAGACGGCCGTAGGTTTCGGCCAGTACCTGCTGGGGATCCAGCGTGGCGTTGGCACTGAAATCGGTGCCGAGGTTCGTGGCCATCTGCACCGGCTCCCAGCTGTCGGGCGCGCCACCGTAAATGAACGGCGTGCCGTGGATGGGCATGTACACGAGGCCCGTTATGGGCGAGTACGACTGCGACAGCCAGGTGTGCGCACCGTTGGGGTTCTGCAGCGACAGGAAGGTCTCGCCGGTTTCGTTGTAGCGCGCTTCGGGCGTTTCCACCGGGCGGCCGGTTTCAATATCGACGTGGGTTGCCCACGAAATCTCGGTGAAGTTCTGCGCCGAGATCAGCTGGCCGGTGGCCGCGTCGATCACGTAGAAGAAACCGTTCTTGGGCGCCTGCATCACCACCTTGCGGTCCACGCCTTCGATGTTCAGCGTGGCGATGGTGATCTGCTGCGTGGCCGTGTGGTCCCAGGTTTCGCCTGGCGTGCTCTGGTAGTGCCACTTGTAGGAACCATCATCCGGGTCCAGTGCCACGATGGAAGAGAGGAACAGGTTGTCGCCTTCGCCGGCACTGCGGAAGCTGTGGTTCCACGGTGAGCCGTTGCCCACGCCGATGTACAGCAGGTCCAGTTCGGGATCGTAGCTCATCGAATCCCACACGGTGCCGCCGCCGCCGATCTTCCACCATTCGCCGTTCCAGGTTTCGGCGGCCATCGCCATTGTGTCGTTTTCAAAGCCCAGCGACGGATCGCCGGGCACGGTGTAGAAGCGCCAGTCCATCGCGCCGGTGTTGGCGTCATACGCGGAGATGTAGCCGCGCACGCCGAGTTCCGCGCCGCCGTTGCCGATCAGCACTTTGCCTTTGACCACGCGCGGTGCGCCGGTGATCGTGTACGGCTTGGTGGTATCGACGGTGTTGACGTCCCACAGTTCAGCGCCGTTGGCAGCATCGAGTGCGACGAGGCGGCCGTCGATGGTGCCGACGAAGACCTTGCCTTCCCATACGGCCACGCCGCGGTTTACCACGTCACAGCAGGCGTTGACGGCCCAGGCGCCGGGCACTTCCGGGTCGTATTCCCACTTGATGGCACCGCTGACGGCATCGATGGCCTTGACCTTGCTCCAGGCCGTGGAGATGTACAGCGTGCCATCCACCATCAGCGGCGTGGCTTCCTGGCCGCGCGTGGTGTCGAGGTCTACGGAAAAGGCAAGACCCAGCTGGTTCACGTTGTCGGCAGTAATCTGGTCCAGCTGGCTGAAGCGCTGTTCGGCATAGGTGCCGCCGTGCGTCATCCATTGATCGGGTTCGCTGGCGGCATTGATGAGCCGCTCGGCGCTGACATTGGCCGGGCTGCCGACCTCGGGTGCGGCTTCTGCTGGTGCCGGCGCTACAGCGGCAGATTCGGCAGCAGGCTCGTTGCCGGAGCAGCCGGCCAGCCAGGCAGTGGCAAGAACGATACTGATGGTAATGGCATTGCGTTTGAACATGGACTCCCCCTCGGTGTCGGGGCAGGTGGCCCACAACAGTGCGGGGCAGAGCATAAACGCGCAGGGGGAGGTAAATCCAGCCGGAATGCCCCGCGATGGGGCAGAAGCCTGGGGACCCGAAGGTGGTCGCCGGAGCCCCTGCAGCTGGCGCTGGGACCGGAAACCATCTGGGAGTAATATCCCCGACGACATCAACACCTGAGGGGCAGCCATGCACATCGTGAAGAATTCGAGTATCCGCGGCATCGCCGCCATCGGCCTGCTGGCCTGCAGCCAGCTCGGCTTTGCGCAGGCGCTGCCGGATTATGTCCAGGCTGCGGTTGCTTCCAGCGAGCGTACTGAAGAAATGACCGTGCGCGATGCCAACCGCAAGCCGGGCGAGCTGCTGGCGCTGTCGGGCATCAAGCCCGGTGACACCGTGGTGGAGTTTGCCGGCTTCGGTCAGTACTTCACCACCATGCTGTCCAGCATCGTGGGTGATGCCGGCAAGGTACTGGTGTACGACCTGCCTTACATGGAAGCCCCTACCGGCGAAGCCAGCCGCGCTTTTGCGGCCGCACATCCCAACACTACGTATACCGTGGTGGACTACAACGACATGGAATTACCAGCCGGTGTGGATCAGGTCCATAACGTTCTGTACTACCACGACCTGTCGCTCAACGACATCGACACGGCGGTACTGAACAAGAAGATCTTCGATGCCCTCAAGCCGGGCGGCGTATACCTGATCGTGGATCACAACGCTGAAGCCGGATCCGGCACGCGCGATACCGAAACGCTGCACCGCATCGACCCTGTGGTGATCAAGCAGGAAATCCTTGCTGCCGGTTTCACGCTTGCCGAAGAGAGCAGCCTGCTGGCGCACCCTGCGGATGACCACACCAAGATGGTGTTCTCGCCCGGCACGCGCGGCACCACGGACCAGTCGGTGCTGAAGTTCGTCAAACCGGAGTAAGACTCCGGCAGGGCGCTGATGTACCAGACTTCATAAAAACAACAACAGGGAAGGAGGGGGCATGGCAGGCAGTAAACATCCGTGGCAACTGCGTACACTGGTGGCAGGGTTCTGCCTGACCATGGCCGCATTGGTGCAGGCGCAGTTCGAGGGCCCTGCGCTTGGTGCGGGCCCCTGGCACTACGACACCTTCGAGCAGGATGACCTGCAGGTGTCCGTGATGGCGCGCGGTCTCGATCATCCCTTCGGTCTGGTGTTCATCCCGGGCACGCAGGGTGCGGACAATCCGCTCGGCGACGTGCTCATCAACGAGCGCAACGGCAAGGTGCGGCTGTATCGCAATGGTGAGTTGCAGGCCGCTGCGGTAGCTGATCTTGCTGCAGTGTTCCCGCTGCAGCAACTCTTCGACATCGAGCTGCATCCGCGCTTTGCAGACAATGGACTTGTCTACTTCACCTGGATCAAGCAGCTGCCGCATCCCGATGGCTCTGACAAATTGTGGGCCACCACGTCGCTCGCGCGCGGGCGCTGGAACGGCACCGGGTTCGAGAATCTCGAGGAGATATTCGAAGGCGTGGCCTGGAGCGACAACATCTGCGGTGCGTCCTCGCGCCTGCATTTTCTTGCTGATGACACGCTGCTGTTCGGCCTCTCGCACCGCTGCGATCTGGAAGGCCCGCAGCGCCTCGATACGCACATCGGCAAGGTCCTGCGCCTGCATGACGATGGCTCGGTGCCCCGTGACAATCCCTTCGTGGCCCGCGAGGGCGCGCTGCCGGAAATCTACACCTGGGGCAATCGCTCCGTGATGGATTTCTTCACGCATCCCGTTACGGGCGACATCTGGGAGCTGGAGAACGGTGCGCAGGGCGGCGACGAGATCAACATCCTCAGGCCTGGCATCAACTACGGCTGGCCAATCGCCACCTATGGCCGGGATTACGACGGCAAGCGCTTCGGTCCGCGTCCCTGGGTGGAGGAAACAGCCCTGCCGGAACTTTACTGGGTCCCTTCCATCACCGTCTCGTCACTGACTTTTTATACGGGGGACAAGTTTCCCAAGTGGAAAGACAACCTGCTCGTCACCGGCATGATCATGGGGCGCATTCCCAGCACTGGCAGCCTGCAGCGCGTGGTGTTCAACGAGGAGGGCGAAATCCGGCGCGAGGCAATGCTGACGGACCTGCGCCAGCGCTTCCGCTATGTGGTGCAGGGCCCTGATGAGTTGCTGTACCTGCTCACCGATCACAGCGACGGCGCGCTGCTGCGACTGGCGCCCGCCAGTCTGGGACTCGATGCATCCGCTGCGCCATTGCTGTCCAGTGCGGAGGAGGCAGCGCCGGAACTGCTGAGCTTTGAAGGGCAGGATTGTCTGTCCTGCCATCGCAGCGCGGTGAAGTTGTTGGGCCCGTCGTGGCTCGACATCGCCCGTCGTTATGAAACCACCGAAGCCAATCTCGACCTGCTGGCTGAACGTATTCGTTTGGGCAGCGAGGGCATCTGGGGTGAGTCGCCGATGTCAGCGCACCCTGATCTCTCTGTGCAGGACGCCCGCGACATGGCTACCCGTATCCTGGCCCTCGACCCGTAGGGGCGGACCGCCGTGTCCGCCCGCAGATGGGGTCAATCGGACCACGGGCGGACACGGGGGTCCGCTGAAACGCCCATTCCGCTAATGCCAAATAACTTCATATATCATTGAATGTATTGAATTGTATGCAATGCTCGTTGATTCAGCCCGAGTCAATAGATATCATCCAATCCCACCATTTTGGATATGTTGGATGGTATGCCAAAAATCGCGAAGGAGCTCAGTGCGATCACTGTCAAACGCCTCAGGCAGCCTGGCTGGCACGCTGTTGGCGGTGTGCCGGGTCTACTGCTTCAGGTACGCCATCCGGTATCACCCGACAGTCCACAGTCTAGGTCATGGGTCTTGCGGGTACGCGTTGCTGGACGCCGACAAGTAATCGGACTCGGCCCCTATCCGCAGGTGACGCTCTCAGAGGCCCGAGAAACGGCGCGAAAGCTCATCTCGGACGCACGCAGTGGCATTGACCTGCTGGCCCGCAAACAAGCTGAGCGAAGCTCTATTGCTGACGCCTACAGCAAGCAAAAGACCTTTATTGCCTGCGCAGAAGCGTACATGGAGGCACATGCGTCAGACTATTCCAATGACAAACACCGCAAGCAATGGGAATCCACCCTAAAAGCCTACGCCTACCCCGTCGTTGGTAAAATCATTGTCGCCGATATAAGCATGCGGCACGTGTTGGAAGTCCTGCTACAACCGACTATTCACAGGAACGGCACACAGGGTAAGCTTTGGTACAACAAGCCTGAAACCGCCAAACGCCTGCTCGACCGCATAAGGACAGTGCTGGACTATGCAACGGTGAGCGAGTATCGCTCTGGGATCAATCCGGCAACCTGGAAAGGCTACCTCGATACCCAGCTACCGTCGCCCAGAGGAATCAAGGTGCTGGAGCACCACCCGGCCCTGCCCTACGAGCAAATTAATTTGTTCATGACCGTGCTCCGGCGAAATCGGTGCATAAGCGCACGCGCCCTGGAGTTCCTCATCCTGACCGCCGTCCGCTCACGCTCAGTCAGGGAAGCGACGTGGTCTGAAATCGACCTTGTAAAAGCCCTGTGGATCATTCCAGCTGCCCATACCAAGGCGAGACAAGAACACCGCGTCCCGCTACAACCGGCCGCCGTCGAATTACTCAGGGCGCTACCTAAGATGGTTGGTACAGACCTGGTTTTCCCGAGCCCGAGGGGCAAGGTGCTTTCCGATATGGCCTTGAGCCAGTTGATGCGCGGAATGAAAGAGCGTGGGGAGTTGACGGTGGAGGCTGTACCACATGGGTTCAGGTCTACCTTCCGGGATTGGGCTGCTGAACAAACAAACTACCCGGACGAAATCAGAAAAGCCGCCTCCGGGCATAGTGTCGGCGATGCAGTGAAAGAGGCGTATCAGCGTAGCGATCTGCTGGAAAAAAGGCGCAGTCTCATGAATGAATGGTCTGAGTTCATAGACCGAAGCGCGGGGATGCTAAACGCATGAATAACCCAAATGCATCGATGTGGCTGGAACCCAAGAAATTGACACCAAGCCAGAGGGAAGCCGTCGAAAAGTCCATAAAGTGGAAGCTAACCGACAGCCAAGTAGCAGATATCATCACGATGCTCGAGCAGCTGCTTACTCTCCAACCGCGATTTGCCGCCCCTGAGAACGACCGAGCGGAGCAGCGGAATGCGCTAATAAAGCTACAAAAGCATATCAAAGGTACAACGGATGCCATCCATGACCTTGATACGCTGGGCCGCCTTAGCTTGCTGGAAAATCCCTACAAATATTTCCTGCGTCAGCACCTTGGCGGGGAGAATGTAGGACAGGCGACCTCTATAGCCGCACTTGTCGCATCGATGACCTCGTTCTCAGATGCCATAGCTATGAGGCTACCGGATCTTAAGCCTGACCGAGGAAAACCAATCGATACGGACTATCTTTATGAAACCAAGGTCATTATTGCGTTTTTCAGGAAACACTTCGGCGACGACACCATATCAACGGCCGAAAACGGCAGATTTGCCCATTTTCTGAGCGCCGTTTACACCCATTTATTCGGCCTGAAGAACTTTGACATCCGCAGCCGTATAGAAACTGCCCTCAAACATCCACCGGAGCGTTAGAAAAAAAAGAGGGGATAATTCCGGAGATTTTGAGTAATTAGCCCATATTTCTCCTCCCCCCCGCTGGCAGAAAGTACGCGACAGCATGAATGATCATGCGTTACGGAGACTGCCAATGAAACAAATTGCCTTCATAAGGAAGAAATACGTTCTAGGACAAGTGAGCTATAGCAATTCGACGCTCTACAGACGGTAATCCCCCCTGAAAACCACCGGGGCGCATTCAAGCGGTCAGCGCAACATCCCATTGAAGTAAGACGAATTGAGGTGTGCAATGGTCAGCATCTACGGCGCCATGACGTCCGAGAGGAAGGCGCGGATCTGGTATCTGTGGCAAAGAGGGGTTCCCATGAGCGTCAACCCCAACAAGTTTCGTTGACCGACCTTCGAACCTTTGCCTAACGGCGATTTCTGGGGGCCGTGGGTAACCCCACCACAACCGCGTCCTCATATCCCTTCCGACTAGCGGTCCTGGACTCCAAATGCCGGTGCTACCCGAATAAGGGGACATCGAACGTGAAAATCTTCCAGAAGACAGCTCAGGCTAAGTACGTAAAGGCGCGCGCTCCAGCCTTTCTGCATGCCTGGTAGCGACGGGTTCCGGATCGTGACACTTGCAGCGTTGGAGGAATGTGGATGGGCTTACACCATTTATCTCTTTGAATGTCCGATTTAGCGAGCCAACACTGCGAAAGCCATTGCTTAGTGCAAGACTGGTAATGGTATCTGAACCAGCTGTCGCATTAGCCACGAGCTCAGCCATGAACTTGTTCAAGCGCTGTATCCTGATGAATCTCGATGGAGAGCCAATTGGGTCGGCTAAAAAGAGCTTTCTCAAGTAGCGTGTTGATATGCGGAAGTGGAGAGCAACACTGCTTTGGTTCATATCCTGATCAGGAAGATGATTGTTGATGTATGACTTTATAAGGGATATCAGCTCACTATTTGGCGTTGATACAGTAAGTTGCGTTGATTCGATTGATGCACGGACCAGGCTCAAAAAAGCCTTGATCCTGATGTTGCACGCCTCGTTGTAACTGCCTGCCAGAGCATGCTTCCACAAGCACTTGAACATTGACTTCAATACAGCATTGAGATCCTTGTCGGAAACTTTGCTATTTGCGTGGCTACCTGGGTTGTTGATGTACTGTGACAAGAGAGCTGTCGGAATCCTGACTCCCAGAACCCGCGACTTATCAATAAACTCAAGAAAGGATGGCTTGCTGCTGTCGGCAAGGATGGACTCGCCCGGCATCAAGAGAGTTATCTTGTTGTTATGGTGGATACGTACTGAGCCTTTCTGTAGGAGATGAAGTGTATGGAAGAAACCCTGGGACGACTGAATCTGACGGCTTATGGTAACCGGCTCGGTCTCGAACTCGCTTAGAACAAGTGGGCCGGCGTTGAGGTTGTCAAGCTTCGCTGCGAAGCTGGCAGCGTCGATGTTGCTGAGGTTGATCGGCCACTTGCTGCCTTTTAAAGATTCGATCCATGA
>JBIIWP010000189.1:0-4339 GCA_044338855.1 Pseudohongiellaceae bacterium
GCCCTAATCTCGGGTGAAGTGGTACCCACGAGCTGCTACTAAGTCGCGATAGCACCAGAGCAGGGATGCCCGAGGTACGGATGCATGACCTGCGGCATAGCTTTGCCAGCTTGTTGATTAACGCTGGACGCAGTCTGTACGAGGTGCAGACGATCCTGGGACACACCCAGATCAAAACCACGCAGCGCTACGCTCACCTAGCGCCACAGACCTTGCTGGATGCCTCCAACGCAGCGACCTTAGCGGTGGGCGCCGTCATGGGCGTAATGCCTAACCGTGTCATTGATGTGCCGATGCTGGTGGTGGGGTAATTAATGCGCCACTACCCCGTCTTCAAGTACATATCGATATGCATTGAGGAGAAGGGGCAAACCAATCCCCCTTGTTCAGTCCGCTCGAGCATTCCAAGGTTGGCAAGCACAGCCACATCTTCATGAACGCGCTTTACATCGCGACCAACGCGCCTGGCAAGTTCCCGTATCGATATCTCGCCACAGCCTTGTGCGACGCGCACAAGTTCCCAGCGCTTCTCGGTGAGTTGACCAAAGAACTGGCCCGGTGTTTCAAAGTTCAACACCTCTCCCTGATACGTTTTGGCCTTTGCAAGCTTACTTGTGGCGCGCAACGCAGCCCTCCAATCGGGCTTCAAAGTAATTGTGAGAGTACGGCTCATCATGAATCCCTCCATGCATCAACAGCATTGATAATATCTTCAACCAACTGCTCGACCGTCGTGAAGTGATATGGCGACTCGATGTCATTGACATGACGATGATCACCCTTCCCTCGCTCGTTATCGAACCCCAAGATACGGCTGCCGTTAACAATATAGACTGCGCGATATTTGTAGAGGTGGGTACTTGGGGGAACAGGCTTTGGAACCCGCCAAACGACCAGTTCGAGGATCGACCCATCGGGGAAAACGTTCTTGAATCCAGTAACCAGTTGAGCAGCCATGTTGGCCATACTGCCAACACCGATATCTGTTGTCAATCCCGACAACACTGCCGACGCCGATCTGCCAGAAACCACGCTGGCCCCGGGGCCTGCCGCAGAGTTTTTTGGCTCCTCGGTCCACAAGGTTCTGTGCGTAACTAAAACCCTGTGCGTCCTTGACCCCCTAAATACGCTTCAGCCTTCGACAACGTCAGCAAGTAGATTCATTACTAACCACTACCTTGCCTCTTCCTCAGTGCGAAGCTGTCGGTAACTAGCCGGCTTGCGCCCCGGTGTGCGGGTACCGCCAATCACATTGAGCATCCTGCCTGCATCCTCCAGTGAGCGCAGATACTCCAGATCACTACTGCGCTGTGCACGGATGGTCCGCGTCTCGCGGCCGTGGATGGTCTTGGCATCCACCATGCGCTGCTTGCCTGCCGCTGTTTTCGGTCCCGTCGACTTGCCGCCATGAAAGCCACAGACGCGCTTGCCCTTGAGCGCAGGTTTCTTACATTGCAACTGGCTGCGCCGACTGAGCGCCTGGCACCGACTGCACCGAATCCGTCCACCGGCTAGGATGATCTCAGCTTGTTTCTCGGCAATGCGCATCGTTTGTCCGGGATAGTATGTAGTACAGGAAAAGGGACGTTAGTTTTATAAAGGGGGGGTGCCCCCCGGGTGGGGTCTGTGGAATGACGATTTGGAAAACCTACCCCCCGCCCCAGCAAGAGTTTTCAGCTGCACTCAGGCGCTCGCCCGGGAATTGGCAGACTTCGCTCGGGGCTTGAAATCTATTCGCATCTCACAGTCTGTCGCCAGCGCAAGTTTTGTGAGGGTGCGCATAGACGGCATGGCACTACCACTTTCCAACCGAGCAATCGCCGATTGCGAAGTGCCCATCCTCTGAGCAAGCTCCTCTTGCGACATACCGCTTTTAACGCGCACTTCGATCAGCTTCTGCGCCAGTTCAAACTCTGTACTCAGACTTTCGTACGCGGCTTTGTATGCCGGGTCTTTGACCCATTTCTTATGCAGAGTAGAGATTTTGGTCATAGTATTCCTGCCTCCTTTGCTCGCTGTTTTGCGAGATCAATTTCTTTGCGTGGGGTCTTTTCGGTTTTCTTGATGAATACTCTAAGCACGATGATCCGCCTGTCTTTGACCGCCACATAAATACCGCGCGATATGCCATCCTTGCCGCTGGCTCGAATTTCCCAGAGTTTGTCGCCGAGGCTGCGCACATGCGGCATACCCACCTGCTGGGGTCCAAACTTTTCAATCAGCTCAGTGACTCGAGTAAATTTTGCCAGCATATCGGCCGGCAGCTGCCCCAGCTCTTCGTCGACCGCTGCGTTTAAAGTTTCTACTGTCCAGTTCGTCATGGATGCATCATATCAAAAAAGAGATTACAGTGCGCCACCCACCGCCACCAGCGGCACCTCCAGCACCCGGTTCGGCATCACCCCCATCAAAGACCCTACCGCGTGCGTTGCCACGTTGGAGGCATCCAGCAAGGTCTGTGGTGCCAGATGCGCGTAGCGCTGGGTGGTTTTGATCTGGGTGTGTCCTAGGATCGTCTGCACCTCGTACAGACTGCGCCCAGCGTTAATCAACAAGCTGGCAAAGCTATGCCGCAGGTCATGCATCCGTACCTCGGGCATCCCTGCTCTGGTGCGTGCGGTGTTCCATGCCACAAAGGTGGACACAAAGGGCTTGCCCGTCGATGGGTTGGCAAACACATACTCCCCCCCTTGCACTCTTGGTACGCTGCCCAGCAGGCTCATCACCCCGTCTGATATCGGCACGTGCCGGGGCTTGCCCAGCTTGGTGGTTGGGATGCGCCACTGGCGTCTATCCCAGTCAAAGTCCTCCCACCGGGCATCCAGTACTTCCCGCTTGCGGGCACCAGTCAGTATCAGCATCGGCACGATGTACTTCAGCATTTGGTTATCGCTCCTACACACCGACTCGTATAGCACTCTGGCCTCATCACTGCTCAGGTAGCGTTCGCGCTTGTTGTCCTCTGGCATCAGGGGCACGTTCTTGGTGGGATTGTCTTTGATACCGGGCACCTCCCAGCGAAGTGCTAGATTGAATATGAAGCGCATCATGATCATGAGCCGGTTGGCCGAGCCCGCTGCTGCCCCGGAAGCTTTGCGCTCAAGGTGCATTTTGACGATGTCCTGCCGGGTGATGTCGTCCATGTGGCGCTTGGCAAAACGGGGCAGAAGGTGGTTATTGAGCAGGCTCACATCGGTCCCCCAGCTGCGCTTGTAGGTCTTCACATGCGGCAGGTACTGCTCTTCGATGAACTGGGCGAAGGTGGGGACTGAGCGGGCAGCCTTTTTGTCTTCGCATGGGTCCTGTCCGGTGGCTATTTGGTTGAGGGTAGCTCTGGCAATGTGCCTTGCTTGATATAGGGTTAAAACAGCAGCATTACCTATGCGATACTGTCGTTGTTTCCCACGATAGCTGGTGTAACGTAAATAGTATGTTTTGCCTCCACTGTGCCTTACTTCGAGGACCAACCCTTTGCACTCGCGGTCAGTGATTTCTTGCTTGGTCAATTCTGCCGCGCATTTGGCAATGTTCACACTAGATTGAGTTAGGGATATTTGTCTCATGAATGTAGTTGCTCGATACGTTAACGATACCAATTGCATACTTTGAGTCGCGCTTAATGCAAGAACACGTCTTCCGTTTCGCACTACAGATCAAAGCTGGGCGCACCGTGCTTGGCTGGAGTCAGACTGAGCTGGCAAAAAGGGCAGGGATCGCGCGCCCAACCGTCGCCAGAATCGAGTCCTTCAGCATGCAGCCCAAGCTGGATACCGCTGAGAGGATTAAGGACGCCCCAAGAAAATCAGGGGTAGAGTTCTCCGACCATTACCCCGAGCGCGGGTTTATGATGACGGTGGAGAGTGCAGCCATGCAGCCGCAGCTTGAGGAAATCAACCAGCGCGAACTGGAGGTTACCCGCAAGATCGTCGAGCAATTCTCTGGGCTAATCAATAAGGTTTGACCGGAAACCGATCGACCTCAGGAAGGCTTGAGTAGGCCAAAATCAGAACCTGTATAAAAACAGGCACATACATGCAAAACAACATTACCCTCCCGCCTATGGATACATTCAAGATCAGGAAAGATACAGGATGTATCGTCCGTTCCTCCGTTTCCAGCATAAATCTAAATAAAACCAATGGCTTATATTGCGGCCAACCAAACCGCTGACTGCAAATGCGCCTTCCGTTGTAGAGGGCAATTCCGGAACTGCAGTTCTGTCTTACAGTCTGCAGCTCGATAGAGCGCCTACCGAAGCCGTCACCGTAAATGTGGCCACTACCGGTGGCACCGCCACCGCCGGCGTAGACTACGTGCCCGTTTCATCCTCTGTAACCTT